>JALVDI010000082.1 GCA_027009115.1 Polyangiaceae bacterium
CCCGGCCTGGACCCGCGCTGCCTTCCCACGCCCCCACCAGGACACGCCGGAGACCCCGTGGACTTGGACGGCGATGGGTTCCTGAGCATGCGCGATTGGTTCGTCGGGCTCGATGACGCCGAGCGCGCGGCGCTGAGCTCTTCCCTCGACGGGGACGGAAACCAGAACGGCATCGCGGATCCAGGCGACCTGATCACCGTGTGCAGCGATGGAAACGACGACGACGGCAACGGCTACGTCGACGATATCTCAGGCTGGGACTTCTTCGCCGACGACAACGACCCGCAGGACGACACCCGCTTCGGTCATGGAACCGGCGAGGCCCGATGGAGCGCGGCGGAGGGCAACAACGGCATCGGCCGCATCGGCTTCTGTCCACACTGCGCCGTCCTCATGGTGCGCGCCGCCGACAGCTTCGTGGCGGATTCGCAGGACTTTGCCCAAGGCGTCGTCTTCGCCGTGGACTCGGGCGCGAAAGTCGTGCAGGAGGCCCTCGGAGCGATCAACCACACGACCTACGCGCGTCGTGCCATCGACTACGCCTACCGAAACGACGTGGTCGTCATCGCGAGCGCGGCCGACGAGAATTCGTACCATCACAACGTCCCGGGAACGGCCGACCACACGCTCTACATCCATGCGATTCGTTTCGCGGGGAGCAACCCGCAGAACAGCGACAGCTTCCTCGCCTTCAACAACTGTACGAACTACGGCGCGCAGCTCGCTCTGAGCGCTCCGGGTACCGGCTGCTCGTCCGAAGCCACGGCCGTTGGCGCGGGCATCGCCGGCCTCATGTACTCGGCCGCGATGGCTGGGGACCGACCGGGGGGGGCTCTCGACCCACCGCTGAGTGCCGAAGAGGTCTACCAGCTCATGAAGATGGAGGCCGACGATATCTTCGTCCCCGAGTCCCAGCCCGGCCACCCCGACTTCGACCCGACTTGGTATCCGTCGCGGGAAGGATGGGACCAGCGCTTCGGGTGGGGACGTCTGAACGCCTACAAGGCGGTTCGGGCGATCTGGGAGGGGCGCCTTCCGCCGGAGGTAGACCTCACCAACCCGGACTGGTTCCGGGTTCTGTACCCCGAACGTGATGGAAGCGTGAGTCTCCGAGGCCGCATCGCGGCGCAGCGCGCGGACAGCTTCGACTACGTCATCGAGTGGGCGCCAGGCATCGAGCCCGACGACGACGAGTTTCAGGTGCTCGCCATGGGCGTCGGCGAGACCGAGGCGATCGAGGGCGAGCTCGCGTCCTGGGACATCAGCACCTTGGCGATCGACAACCCACCCGAGCAAGGGGCTCACAACCGCTATACGGTGACGGTCCGGATCCGCGCGACGGCCCACTACGCCGGCGTGGGGGACGTCAACGGCGAGCAGCGCCGGGCGTTTTCCATCGCTCCGGACGACGAGCTCAAGGAGGGGTTCCCGTTGACCTTGGGCGTGCGCGACCCGAGCGACCCGCACCCCGGGGCCTCCGGAGAAGGCTCGCCGAAGCTCGCGGACATCGATGGCGACGGCGTCGTGGAGATCGTCTACGGCGATGCCGACGGTCTGCTTCACGTCATCAACGGCGACGATGCTTCGGAGGTCCCTGGCTTCCCTGTCCAACTCGGTGACCTCCGAGGGTTGGGGGAGAGCGAACCGGGCAACCTCCTGGGCGCCCGGAGCTACGCCACGGGCGAGGTGCGTGCGGACGACGTGGCTTCGTCTCTGTTGGCCTCGCCGGCCATCGGTGACCTCGAAGGGGACGGGACCCTCGAGATCGTGGCGACCACCATGGAGGGAGACATCTGGGTCCTGGAGGCTGATGGCTCCGTGCGGACCGGCTTCCCTGTCGGATTGCCGGAGGTCCCCTCGGGGGATCCGCTGCGGGGTGGGCCAAGCAACCCGGACTCCATCGTGGAGCGGGGAGCCTTTGCCTCTCCTGCCCTTGCCGACCTCGACGGGGACGGGAGCCTCGAGATCGTGCAGCCTGCCTTCGACGGCAAGATCCACGTGTTCCGAGCCGATGGGAGCGTTCAGCCGGGCTTTCCGGTCGAGATCGTCGCGCCGCAGCTGTGGGCGAATCCATCGGACGCGCAGCCGAGCCGCATCATGACGTCCCCTGCGATCGGAGACGCCAATGGGGACGGGCTCCTCGACATCGCGGTCGGGTCCAACGAGGTCGGCGACGACGCCAACTCGGGGGCCATCCACCTCATCCACGGCGATGGGACGCTCCATCCGGGAGGCCCGGCCCACGACAACTGGCCCATCGTGATCACCTCCCTGAACCTCCTGCCGCTCGTGGGTCGGGGCACGCCGACGTCGGTGGTGATGGCGGACGTCGACGGCGACGGCGCGGTCGAGCTGGCGCTCACGGGGACGGCCTCACAGATCTTCATCGTGCCAGGGGTCCAGCCCCCGCGTGCTCCCGGCGAGCCGGAGGCCCGGTACAGCACGCTAAACTCGGGCGGGCGCGGACCGCTGTCCAACATCGCCGACAGCGTCGACCGCCCGCTGCTTAACACCTTCGCGACGCCGAGCTTTGGGGATTTCGATCAGGACGGAGAGATCGATTTCACCACCGGTGGCGCGGGGCTGAAGCTGGCCGCGAACCTCGCGGGAGGCTACGCGAATCAGCCCTTCGCCCATCAGATCGGGATGTGGACGACGACCCCGCGGGAGGGCAGCGAGCGGCGCTTGGGAGACCCGCTGCCGGGATTCCCCGTGGCCATCGAGGACTACCTTTTCTTCATGAACCCCACTTCGGCGGACGTGAACGGCGACGGATACCCGGAGGTCGTGGTCGGTTCGGCCGGTTACTACCTTCACGCCTGGGACGCCTGCGGGAACGAAGCCGAAGGGTGGCCCATGTTCATGGGCGGGTGGATCATCGCCTCCCCGGCGCTCGGTGACGTGGATGGCGACGGACTGCTCGAGGTCGTGAGCGCGACGCGTCTGGGCTATCTCCACGTGTTCGAGACGGAAGGACCCGCCGATGGGACGATCACGTGGCCCGAGTATCGGCACGACAACCACAACACGGGCAACTACGAATCGCCGCTGCCCAACGGCGGGGTCAAGCGGGCGGCGGTCCAACCTCTCGAGTGCGACATCCCCGTACGAGAGGACGCGGGGACCGACGGAGGCAGCGCGGACGCGGGCCCGGACGCGGGCGAGCTGGCGGTTGGCGGCGGCGGCTGCGACTGCAGCACAGCACGGGGGGGACCCGGGCTGGGGCTGTGGGTGCTGCTGGCGTGGCTCTTCCGACGGCGGCGATGACCGCTCGTCTCCTGTGGAGCCGCGCTTCCAGCAAGTGAGCGCGCATCCTCGTGGGAGCGGAACATCGCCCACCGAGTGCGTGATCCTGTGCGGTCGAAGGGCGCAGGCTCGTTCCGACGACTCACGGCGGCGGCGTGGCTCCTGCGGCGATGCCCGAGCATCGTGGCCTTGGAGCGCCTTGCTCTGAGCCGCCGGCCTTCGCCAGCTTCCCCTCGACCTCTCCGATCCCGGCACTCGATGACCGGAAACGAGCGAGGGCCGAGGGCGGCCGCGCCGCGATGCGCTGCGGCTCGCCTGCGGCTGCGGGCCGTGGCGAGGTTCCCCGGCACGCCCGTGGGAAGGTTCCCGGCTCCTTGGCCCGTTCCCGGTTATGCTAGAGCCCACCCCCCTCGCTCCACATGCACAACCTCTGCCGCCATCCTCTCACTTCACGAGTGCTGGGCGTTTCCTCGGCGGGCTGTCGTGGGTCGCACCCAGTTCACGGATCCGCGGACGATGCTCGTTGAGGTCGACCGTGGGCCCCGCGGACTGCTTCGGCTCCTGGTGGGCCTCCTCGCGCTCGCGTGGACTGCGACCGCCGCACACGCCCAGTGGTCCCTGACCCGGCCTGCCGACAGGCCGGGGATGTCGATGCGGCGCGGGATGCGCCACGGCTCGCGGAGGGGCTCGCGACCGAGCGGCAGCCGGGGGAGTGCGACGCGGGCCCAGGGCGACCGCGTTGCGACGCTCATCGCCCGCTACCGCGGGATCCTCGCTCGCGATCCTCGGGAGACCTTCGCGTTCCAGCGGCTTCTTGACCTCTACCGAGAGCGAGACGGCAACGTCGACGCGCTGGTCCGCGAGCTCGAAGCCGAGGTCGAGCGCGAAACCGACGCCTTCGCGGCGCGGATGCTGCTCGGGCACGTCTACAAGGCCCAGGGACGCGTCGCGGAGGCGCGCCGTCTCTACGAGCAGGCCGCGGCCCTCCGAACCGACGACCCCGCGCCGCTGCTCGCCATGGCCCACATCGACCGGGCGGCCGATCCCGCGCGCAGTCGAGCGCTCTTCGAGCGCGCCCTCGAACACACCCGTGACGCGGAGTCCCGGCGGGAGATCTTGCGGCAGCTCGGGGACATCGCCCTCGAACAGGAGGACTGGGACGGCGCGCGCACCTATTACCAGCGGCTCGCTCGGGGCGCAGGGAGCAGCATCTACCTGCGGACCGAGTTTGCTCGGGCGCTCGCCGCGCACAGCCAGCACGAGCGGGCCATCGGCGAATACGAGCGCGTGCTCGCCTCGCTGCGGGGCGACAACCGAGTCGTCGCACCGGTTCTACGCGACCTCGCACGTGCTCAGCTCGACGCGGGACGCACGGACGATGCCATCGCGACCCTCGAGCGCGCGCTGCGCGTCGCCGGCCCGCGCTCCGGGATCCGTCGCGAGCTCTACGACGTGCTGGTCGAAGCATACCGCCGTGCCGACCGGCTCCCGCAGCTCGCCGCGCGGCTCGCGCGCGCTCGCGACTTCGACGCCATCGAGCTGCTTGGGCGCATCCACGACGAGCTCGGCGACGAGGAGCAGGCGCTGGCGGCGTATCGGCGCGCTCTGCGCATGAACCCTCGGCACATCGATACGAGGGTGCGCCTTGTGCAACTCCTCTCGCGCAGTGGTCGCATCGAGGACGTCATCGCGGAGTATCGCCAATTGGTGCGCATCGCGCCGAGGGAGCCGCGCTTCGTCGTGGAGTTGGCCCAGCTGCTCATGCAGGTCGGGCGTCGCGACGAAGCCCTACGGCTCGCCGATCAAGTGAGCCGCCGTCACCGCGGGGACGTCGCCGTGCATCAGGCCCTCGCCGAGCTCTACACGCGGTGGGGGGAGGGGGCGCGTGCCAGCCGCGAGGTCGCCGCGTTGGTTCGTATCGACCCGCGCGATCCGAGCCATCTCATCGCGCTGGGGGAGCAGCAACTCGAGGAAGGCCAGCGGGAGCAGGCTCTGGCGACGTGGCGCCGCCTGCTGACCGTGGAAAGCGACCGAGCACGGGCCCACGCCAGCCTCGCGGCGGTGCTGGCCGACCATGACTTCCTCGGGGAGGCGGAGCAGCACTATCGGCGCGCGGTCCTGGCGGCGCCGACGCGCGTCGAGTATCTCCGCGGCCTCGCCGCGCTCCTCGAGCGGCCTCGCCGCGGTGAGCGCCGACGGGAGCGCCAGGAGCGGGACCTCGAGGCGGCGCGCTGGTGGACGAAGGTCCTGGAGATCGCGACGGAGCGGGCCGAGCGCCGGGAGGCGCGGCAGCGCGTCGTCGCCATCTGGGGGCGACGCGGCGAGCTCCAGGCGCGGCTCCGAGGTTGGCTCGCGGCCTTCGCGGCGACGCCGCCGGATGTCGAGGCCGGTCGGTTCCTGGCCGAGGCGTACCTCCGCATGCGTCCGCGGAATGTCGAGGAGGCCGAGCGTGTGCTCGAGCGGATCGTGGCGCTGGCGCCAGGGGACGTCGAGAGCCTGGTGAACCTCGAGCGGGTGCGTACCGCGCGTGGCGACCTCGCCGGGGCCATCGAGGTCCTCCGCCGCCTGGTCGAGGCCGATCCGCGACGCGCGCCGCGCTACCTCCAACGCATGGCCGAGCACGCGCTCGCGCTCTACCGCGACGAGGACGCCGTGCGCTATGCCGCCGAAGCGGTGGCGCGCACCCCGGACGACGCCGAAGGGCACCGCCGGCTGGGCGATCTCTACCGTGCGCGGCAAGATCTGGATCACGCCATCACCAGCTACAGGCGGGCCATCGAGCTCAACGACCGCCTGTTTGCGACCTACTTCGATCTCGCGGAGCTCTACCTCGCGCGGGGTGACCACGAGTCCGCCGACCGTCTCTATCGTCAGGTGTTGCGCTCTTGTCTCGACGACGATCTGGTCGCGCGCGCCGGCCGCGCGTCCATTCAGCTGCACCTGGGCGCGGGTACCCTCGAGAGCCTGGAACGCGACCTCTTGCCCCTGGCTTTGGGCCACCCGCGGCGTCCGATTTACCGCAAGCTGCTCGTGGAACTCTACGATTCGCTCGCTTCGACGTGGATGCACGCGGCGTCGGGGGATGGTCCGGACGCTGTCGCTGCGCGGGAGGCCCTCCATCGCCTTGGGGTGCGTGCGATCAAGCCGCTGCTGGAAGCGCTCGCCGACGAGGATCCGACGCAGCAGCGCGTCGCTGTCGAGATCCTCGGCCACCTCGGCAACGAGAACGCGACCGCTCCGCTCCTGGCCATGGTCGAAGGAGACGCGCCTGTGGACCTGCGCGCGCGCGCCCTCATCGGCGCCGGCACCGTGGCGCCGCGCAGCTACGCGGACCGCTTCGCCTCCCTCGCGCGAGGGCCGGAGCGCCGCTTGCGGCCCATCGCGGCGTGGGCGCTGGCACGGATGGGAGGGCCGCGCGCGGTCGCCTCCCTGCGGACCTTCCTGACCCGGGGAGACCCAGGCGTTCGGGCTTACGCGGCTCTCGGTCTGGGGCGGGCTCGCGACCGAAGCAGCGCGGCACGCCTCGAAGAGCTACTGCGCGAGGACCGGAGCCCGACCGTTCAAGCGGCCGCGGCCTGGGCTCTCGGGCGCGTGGGGGACGGGCGGGTCATCCCGTCGCTCGTTGTTGCCCTCCGCCGCGGCAGGCTGGTTTCACGAGCGTCGGCCGACGCCCTCGGTCGCCTGGGCCGTAGCGACGAGACGGGGCGTGCGACTCGGGCTCTTGCGAGGGCGCTCTTCGAGCCGGAGGTCGAGCTCCAGAGGGCGGCGGCGGCGGCGCTCCGGCGACCCGCGGAAGCGAACCGCCCTTTCCCGGCTGCCATGGGGCGCCCGGCGGCGACTCTGGAGGCGCTCCTCGAGGCGACGGGCACCGCCGCTCCGCCGCGGCTCGAGCCCCTCGCTCCAGCGATCGAGGCTGCGGCCCGCGACGCCCTCCGCGGGCCCGTCGAGCGCGTGATGGCGGCTCTGCAGGTGCTCGCGCCCAAGGGGCGCATGCCGCTGGGGCTCGGCCGTCTCACCGTGGATCTGGAGGCGTGGCCGCTGCCGCTGCGGCAGGAGGCGCTCACGGTCCTCGAGCGGCTGGCCCAGGGGCTTTCATCGGAGCTCGTGTCGCTGGTGTCCCACCCCGAAGCGAGGGTGCGCGAGCTCGCCGTGCGCACTTTGGCCCGGGCCGCTCCCGACCGGGCCGTTCCGGCCCTCGTCCGAGCTCTCGGGGACGACGAACCGCGGGTCTTGCGCGCCGCCTTGGAAGGGATCGGCTCCGCTCACGCCGAAGTGCTCGCGCCGGTGGCGGAGCTCGCCACGGCGCACCCGGACTGGAGTGTCCGGCTCCGAGCTGCCCAGACCTTGGGTCGACTGGGCGATGCCGCCGCGGTCGATCCCTTGCTCGGTGTCCTGGCGAGGGATGCGTATGCTTTCGTGCGCGAAGCGGCGGTCGAGGCGCTGGGGGCTTTCCGGACGCCCGCGGCCCTGGAGGCTCTCCGCCAAGCCGCTCGGACGGACCCCGAGCCCCGTGTTCGCGAGGCGGCCCGCCGTGTCCTCGAGACGCCGGCTGACGGTCATCGTTGACGGGCGGCGGGCGCTTGCAATAGAACGGGCTGACGTCGGACTGTCGGCGCGGTCGAAGAGATGCAGGAGTTCGTCGGGATCGTCTGCGGTCAGTGCGACGCCCTTTCACCACTGGGTGCACCGCGGTGCGTCTGCTGCGGTCACGAGCTGACCGCCTCCCATGCACCCAAGCACGAAGCGGTCGCCTCGACGGGGCTCACGGAGGAGGAGTTGATGGAGCAAGCTCGAAACTACGTTTGTCAGGAGTGCTCGAGCCCGGTTCCGTCCGGACACAAGTTCTGCGGCGCGTGCGGTGCCACGGTCCCCGAGGAGATTCAGAACGCGCAGACGAAGTACTTCAGCTCGATGCAGGCCCCCGGCAAAGCCCGCCTGACCCTCATCCGAGGCGACCAGCAGGGCATCGACGACGGGTTCTCCTATTTGCTCCAGGGGCAGGAGCACATCGTTGGGCGCGCCGACGCGCAGATCCTGTTCCTGGAGGACAACTGGCTGAGTCCGCGGCATGCGAACTTCATCTACCGCGGCGACAAGCTCGTGGTGCGCGACGAGGGGAGTCTCAACGGCGTCTATGTTCGTGTGCGGGGCACGGTGCCCGTGACCGTCGGCAGCCAGTTCCTCTGTGGTGAGCAGGTCTTCCGGCTCGACGCGACCCCGAAGGACACCTCCGGTCCCGACCCGGATCAGACCTTTTTCTACTCCTCGCCGAAGCGCCCGAGCCCCTTCCGTATCACGCAGATCCTTGCCGGGGGCCTCGAGGGGATGGTCTTTTGCGCTCGCGAGAACGTCGCGCGCATCGGGCGAGAAGACGCGGACATGAACTTCCCGACGGACATCTACATGTCGGGCAGCCATGCTCGGGTCGAAGCGCAGGGCTCCAACTTCACCCTCACGGACGAGGACTCGCGCAACGGCACCTATGTTCGGATCGAGGGGGAAAAAGAGCTCGCTCACGGCGACTACCTCTTCCTCGGGCGTCAACTCCTGCGTGTCGAGATGACGAGCTGAGGCGAGCTCAGCGACCTTCCAGAGCACTCTCGATCATCTGCTCGACGAGGGCACGGTCGGGGGCGTTCGGCGCCAACTCGAGGTAGCGCCGGTAGGCCGCGGCTCCTCGCCGCACGTTGCCCACGCGCATGTAGGCGCGCGCCAGCTCCCTGTGGACCCGCGGGCTGTGGGGGAGCTCCCGCGCTGCCGCCTCGAAGCGCTCGATGGCGCCTCGTAGGTCGCCCTCCAGGAAGAGCCGACGGCCTTCTTCGAAGGCGAGCTGTCCGGCGGGCACGTGCCGGGTCCGTTCGGGTTCGCTGCGGTCGGCGTTCGGTGCGGGGCGTCGCCTCACGGGGCGGTGCCTCGGGGGCGTCGCGTCGGCCCCTCCGTCGCATCGCCGTGGCACGCATGGTTCGGCGCAGGTCCAACCTCCGCAGGTGGCGCAGCACTCGAGGGGGGGTGCGCACTCCGTCCCGTCGTCGCAGCGGACTGGAAGGGCACCCTGAGCGTCCACACCGGCGTCCCGTTCCATCGCTGGCGCCGGCGTCAGGCCCGCGGCGTCGCCGGGTGGCGCCGGGACGAGGTCCGTGGCGGCGTCGCTGCGCTCGACTGCGTCCCCCCCGCGGAGAGCCATCAAGGCCCCGACGACGAGACCGGCCACCACCAGGAGGAGCAGCATCGCGGCGCGTGCCGGCCCGGAGGAGGGAGGCGTGGGGACGCTGGGGTCGTGCGGGTGGGTGCCGAGCGGCGCATCCCCGAAGGGACCGAGCTCGTCGACGGCAGCGCTCAGCGCGTGCCTCATCTCTGCCGCACTCGCGAATCGGCGCTCGCGGTCTTTCGACAGCGCCGTCATCACGACTCGCTCGAGGGACCGCGGGATGTGCAGGTCCGGACGGCGCCGGCTCGGCGGTTCCGCGGGCTCCGTCAGGTGCTTGGTGATCGTCCCCAAGGCTGAGCCGGCCTTGAAGGGCACCTCTCCGGTCAAGAGCTGGTACAGCAAGCAACCGATGGCGTAGAGGTCCGCGCGTGCGTCGAGGGGTTCGCCGCGCGCCTGTTCCGGGGCCATGTACTCGGGGGTGCCGCACACGAATCCCGTGACGGTGATGGCCGAACCGTCCGCCTCGACCAGCTTCGCGATGCCGAAATCGCAGACCTTGACGTGCTCTCGGCCCTGGTGGTCTTCGACCACCATGATGTTCTCGGCCTTCAGATCTCGATGAATGATCCCGAGGTCGTGGGCCTCTTCCAGCGCCAAGAGCACGCCCCCAACCAGCTGCGCGATGCGCCGCGGGCTGAAGGGGAATTCTTCTTCGATCAGCTCCAGGAGGTCCGGACCGTCGAGGAGCTCCATGACGATGAAAAGCAGCGGCCCGTCTTCCCGTCCGAAGTCGAAAACCTGGAGGGAATTGGGGTGACTGAGGAGGCTCGCGGTGCGCGCTTCCCGCTGAAAGCGCTTGGCGACCTTCGGGTCGGCGGCGACGTGGGGGTGGAGGACCTTGACCGCGACCTCCTTGTCGAGGTCGACTTGTCGGGCCGCGTAGACCCGACCCATCGAACCTTCGCCGATCACCTCTTCGAGTTCGTATTTCCCACCCAGCACTCGACCGACGAGGGCGTCTTTCGGGTCTGTCGCGATCGGCGCTTCCAGCTCCGAGCCACAGCTTACGCAGCGCTCGGCGGTCGGGAGGTTCTTCGCGCCGCAGTCGGGGCAGATCAAGACGAGCAAGTCTACGCAGGGGCGCCGGCCCGCGCCATGCCCGGGTTCGACATGCGCAGGTCTCCCAGCGAACTTTCCCGCCGACGCAAACCGTCCTTGACCCTTCGCTTCGCCCGCCGATATGCTCGCGCCCCAGCTCGCTCGTCCCGTGCGACGGAGGTTCTCTGGTGATCGTCTGCCCGCGCTGCAGCAAAGAAAATCAGGACCACTACAAGTTCTGTCTTGGTTGTGGAGCCGAGCTTCCGCGGGATGCCGCGCAGCCCAAGAGCTTCACGGCGCCGACCCCACCTGCCGGCATGCCGGCGGTCTCGGCCTCGGCCGCACCGTCGGCGCCTGCCGCTCCGGCGCCTGCCGCTCCGGCGCCTGCCGCTCCGGCGCCTGCCGCTCCGGCGCCTGCCGCCGCCCCGGCAGCGGACGGGACGGTCACCTGCCCTCAATGCGGCGCGAGTGTCCCTGCGAACTTCAAGTTCTGCGGCAGCTGTGGTCACGACATGAAGTCCGCCGCGAGCGCCGCCCCACCCGCGGCCCCATCTTCGGCGGACCTTGGCAGCCACGCGACGGTGCCTGCAAGCGAGGGCATGCGCGGCGCGTTGGTGCTCATTCGGCCCGATGGCTCCGAAGGGGACTCCTTCCCCCTCGGCCCTGCCACGACCATCGGCCGCGAGACCGCCGGACCGTTCGCCAGCGACGCCTATCTCTCCCCGCAGCACGCCCGCTTCGAGTTCGGCTCGGACGGACTCGTCGTCAAGGACTTGGGCAGCCTCAACGGCGTCTTCATCCGCATCGCGCCCGACGCGCCCATCGAGCTGAGCAACGGCAGCACCTTCCGCATCGGTCAGGAGATCCTGTACTTCGAGGAGATGCCGGAGCCACAGCCGGGTCCCGATGGAACGGAGCGTATGGGGAGTCCCAACCCGGGGTTCGTCGGGCGCATCCGCCTCGTCATCGGTCGCGACACCTATGGGAACTCCTACTGCATTCCCCCGGAGGGCTTGCATCTTGGGCGGGAGCGCGGGGACATCATCTTCCCCGAGGACGGCTACGTGTCAGGCCTCCACTGCCGGATCCACCCGGAAGGCGGCAAAGTCTTCTTGACGGATGTGGGGAGCTCGAACGGGACCTTCGTGCGCGTTCGCGGCGAGGCGCCGGTCGCCACCGGGAGCACGCTCCTCATGGGCATGCAGCTCTTCCGCGTCGAGTACTGAGCGTACGGAGCCTGCGTCTGATCAGGGGGCGTCCACGCGCTCGCGCAGGAATTTGTCGACGCGGAGCTGGACGGTTACCGGCTGCTCTACGGGCGCGGCGTGGCTCCCTCCGCGTATGGTGAAGAACTCTGCTTCTGGGATCGCGTCGGCCATCGCGCGGGCAAGGGCCGGTGGTGTGAACGTGTCCTTCTCGGCGGCCACCACGAGGCAGGGGACCTCGATCCGGGGGAGCAGGTCCTCGGCCGTGTGTTCGCCGGCGTTCTCCAGAAGTTCGAGGAACACGTCCGGGTCCATGACCGCGATGTGCTCCCAATACTGTCGGAAGTCCTCTTCGCGGATCGTCGCGGCATCCACCTCACCGCTCAGTCGAGCCATGTGGTAGGCGACGGACGGGGGAAGCCGCCCCCAGATGGCCCGCGCGAGACCTCGATGGCGCCGGGCCGCATCGCGAACGCGGGGGAGGACCTGGCTGAGGATGTCCGTCCCGTGGAACGTGTGCGTGACGCGACCGTAGCTTCCGCAAAGGAAGATCATGGCCGCCACCCGTTCTGGTGCCCGCCGGTAGAATTCGAGCGACACCTGCGTGCCCATCGAGTGCCCGATGAGCACCGCGCGGTCCACCGCTTCGGTGTCGAGCACCGTGCGGAGGTCCTCAGCCAGCGCTGGGACGGTCAGGCGTGTGCGGTCCTGGGGTGGGCCGCTGCGTCCGTGGCCTCGGTAGTGCCAATGGACCACCGGGCGAGCCTCGCTCAGGTGCGGCTGAAGGTAGCGCCAGACGAAACCGTCACAGCCGATGCCGTCGTTGAGGACGAGGGCTGTAGCGTCGCCTTGGCCGCGGGTACCGACGAACAAGCGCGTCCCGTCCTCTGCCTCCACGAAGTCGTGGCGGTCGTAGTGCAGCACGAATCCGGCGTTCAGTCCGACGAGCCGTCACCGGGATCGTTGATCGACGGCAACTTCTTGAGCTCGGGCAACGCGATGCGGACGCACCGCTGGACGATCCACGAACGGGTTCGGTCGAGCCGGAGCGCTTCCTTCTCGATCTCTTCGAGCATCGCCGCGGGGAAATAGAGGCTCTGTTTTCGCTTGTCGGATGCCATCGTTCCTCTGTGCCGAATGTGCGATGATCGCACCCAAGGTACTACCCCGTCCCTCAAGGGAGTTCAAACCCATGCCGAAGCGCACTCCTCTCCGCTCGCGGCGCTGGTCCCATGCGGCGTTCCTGCTGGCCGGTGTCCTGGTGGGTCATATCGCCACCGGCCATGCGGAGCCCGTTTCAGCCAGCCCCTTCGCCACCCTCGGCATCTTCGCCCGGGCGCTCGCTCACATCGAGACGAGCTACGTCGAAGAGGTGGACCAGACGGCGCTGATTCACGGCGCCATCCGTGGAATGGCGGCGACCCTCGATCCACACACCACCTTCTTTGATCCCGAGGAGTACCGCTTGGTCACCGCCGACATGCAGGGCCGCTTCGCCGGCATTGGCGTGCAGGTTTCGGTTCGGGACGGTTGGCTCGTCGTGCTTTCCGTCTTTCCGGGGAGCCCGGCGCAAGAGGCCGGGCTTCGGCCTGGCGATCGCTTCCTTCGGATCGATGGGCGGGACGCCCGCGACATGCGTCTGGAGGAATCGATCCGCCGGATGCGCGGCGAGCCCGGGACGCGCGTTTCGGTGTCGATCCGCCGGGAGGGCGAAGCGGAAGACCTGGAGCTCACCTTGATCCGGGCGGTCATCGACGTGAGCCCCGTCGAGGCGCAGCTGCTGCCCGATCGGGTGCTCTACCTGAAGGTCCGCGCGTTCCAGGACGACACCACCGCCGAGCTCCGGGCTGCGCTCGACCGGGCGTTGGTCGAGGTCGAAGATCGGGGAGGACTCGCCGGTCTCGTGCTGGACCTCCGCGACAACCCCGGCGGCTTGCTCCGTGAGAGCGTCCTGCTGTGCGACGAGTTCCTCGCGGAGGGGCTCATCGTCTCGACGCGGGCGCGAGGCGGTCAGCTCCTCGCCGAGTACACGGCCCACCGTCGAGGGACTCGGCCGGGCTGGCCCATGGTCGTCCTCATCAACGCCCACACCGCCAGCGCCGCTGAGATCGTCGCCGGGGCTCTGCAGGACCATCGCCGCGCCCTGCTCGTAGGCACCCGGAGCTTCGGCAAGGGGAGCGTGCAGAACGTCGTGGAGCTGCCCGACGGCAGCGCCCTGAAGTTGACCGTCGCGCGCTACTACACCCCGAGCGGGCGCCTGATCCAGGCCGAGGGCATCGAGCCGGACCTGGTCGTCGAGCAACTCGATCCGGCGCGGCTGGCGGCGGCGCGGCTGGAGGAGGAGCGGCGGGTGCGTGAGGCGAGCCTCGAGGGGCACCTCGACACGCACGAGGCACAGCCACCCACGATCTCCCGAGGGGCTCTCCGCGAGGAGGTGGACGCCGCCGATCGGCCACCCTTCGTCGACGATCACCAGGCGCGGATGGCGCACCAGGCGCTCCGGGCCATCCTCGCCGATCGCGCGCGAGACGATCGGGGGGAGCCGTGACGGCTCCGCTGGTGACTGGAGCCCCCGCTCGGCCGCTTGTGCTCGCTCCATTGGGGACCTGAGACCCCGCGGTGTCGGCCCTCGACGCGCCAGGCGCGCGCCCGGGCTGGGGGTCCCGGCCGAGCGTTGGAGGGCTGCGATCGCCGGTCCGTCGGCCCTGCCGGCATCCGAGGCCGCGAGTCGGGGAGGGGTGGGCCTGCCGGACTTGTCGATCGACGTGGGAAGGGTGCATCCTCTGAGGTAGCGGCACCAGCCTTGCACAGTTCGGTGCCGAGTAGGGAGAGCGGGCCATATGAACACCACCCTTAGACCGGACACGTCGGCCGACCCCGCCTGTCTGCACCGACTTCATCGAGATGAAGGCGGGGCCATCTACGTCGAGTACATTTCGCTGACGCTCCTCGTCGGCATCCTCGCGGCGGCGGCCCTCGTTCTCGTTGGGGCCCCCCTGCTCGAGAGCTTTCAAGCGACCCAACTCATTCTCGCGGCGCCCGTGCCATGAGGGACCGAGCCGATACGCCGAC
Organism: Polyangiaceae bacterium; assembly: GCA_027009115.1. Taxonomy (GTDB): domain Bacteria; phylum Myxococcota_A; class Polyangia; order Polyangiales; family Houyiibacteriaceae; genus JALVDI01. Next base: position 14,770 of record JALVDI010000082.1, read on the forward strand.
CCTCTCGGCCGATGAGCGAGGCGCCGTGGCCGTCGAGTACGTGGTGGTGCTCATCCTGGTGATCATTGCGGCCATCACGGCTTGGGCCCAGTGGCGACAAGCCGTCGAGAACGACGCCTCCAACGAGTACCAGACCTTCGGCTACCCTCCGTAGGCCCCTTTCCCCATCGAGCCCGAGTGGACATCGACACGATGATTCTGATCCAGCACGCCACAGTCGTCGGAGCGACCGCCGTCGCGGCCTACACGGATGTGCGCGTTGGCAAGATCCCGAACTGGTTGACGTACCCTCTCCTCCTTGCTGGACCTGCGGTCTTCTACCTGGGCATGGGCACCGAGGGCCTCTCCCGCGCCCTGACCGGGATGCTGGCGTGCGGCTTCGTGCCTTTCTTCATGTGGCGGGCAGGGGGCATGTCCGGCGGAGACGTGAAGCTCTTCGCGGGCATCGGTGCGATGACGGGCGCCCTCGTCGGGATCGAGGTGCTCTTCTACAGCGTCTGCGCTGCGATGTTCGTGGCGCTCGGCATGCTCATCAAGAACAAGCGGCTTCTGGTCGCGCTCGGCAACATTTTCTACCTCGCGTTCAATCGGGTGCTCCCCAAGAAGTGGCGCCGGAGCGTGCGGGCCGAGCTCAAGGACGAGATCCGCATTGGCGTCCCGATCTTCGTCGGGACGGCGTTCGCCATCGCGTTGCGGCATCCGGAGTGGGTGGGGTGATCATGAGACGACGAGGTCTGCACCGAGACGAGGGAGGCGCGGTCTACGCGGAGTTCCTGATCGCGTTTCCCCCAATGCTGATGATGTTCCTGGCGATGCTGCAGCTCGCGCTCATGTACTCCGCCCGGCTGGCAGTTCGGCACGCGGCGTATCGTGCGGCGCGGGCGGCCATCGTGGTCATTCCCGACGACCCGGACCGCCACGGGGGCGAGCCCGCGTACCAGGTCGACTACGACAGCGCCGGTGGCGGCACGGAGTCCAGCTTTGAGATCTCCTCGGGGAGCGGACGGCTGAAGGCCATCCGCAACGCGGGCTCCTTCCCACTGCTTGGGTTCGCCCCGCGCGCCGCTCGCATCGGGGGAGAGACGAGTCTCGGCGACGCCTACAGCTTGGGCGCGGCCGATCTCTTCGCCGGTGCCGCCTACACACTGGGCGCTACGGCGGTGACCTTCCCGCAGGCGCCCGGCGACATGACCTTCCGGGAGACCTTCGGAATGCGGGAGATGGTGACCACCCGAGTCACCTACCTGTTCACCTGCACGATTCCGATCGTGACGCGCAAACCCTTCAATATGTGTTACGGCCCGCTCGACATGCTCGCCGGTGCGCCCGACGTGCTCATCGAGGGGGCGGTGGGCGAGCTTCTCCCCGACGGAGCCGATCCCTGGGTGGAGCTCGGTTTCGACACCTACCGGGATTGGCTGCGGGGTCGCGAGGAGATGGCCAACGGCCTCGAAGAGCTGCGGTTCTCGGGCAATCCGGCGCTGCTCGTGCCCTTCGCCCTTGGGGGTCAACGGTTCGTGATTCTTCGCGCCGAAGCTTCCCTTCCGTTGCAGGGAGCCGAGTACGGCCCGAAAGCAGGCACCGGCTCGCTGGGAGGAGACGACTGATGTCCACCGTGACCCTGCGCGTACCGACGCACCTGGCGGTTCCCAAGCCTCGCGGCGGCTGGCTGCGTCGGTTGGCCGCCGACGAACGAGGCGCGATGATGATCATCTCGATCTTCATGGCGATGCTCGTCGTGGCGATGCTCTACTACGTCGCCGGGATCGGTGAGACCATCGTCTACCGCGAGCGTCTTCAGGATGCATCGGACTCGGCGGTCATGGCCGGTGCGGTCAACTTCGCTCGGACCATGAACATCGTCGCGTTGATGAACGTCGTCATGGCGTCGGTCTTGGCC
>JALVDI010000083.1 GCA_027009115.1 Polyangiaceae bacterium
CTGATGATCCGCGCGATGATCGGGATCTCCTGTCCCTGGAGCCCGAGCGGGTAGCCTTTGCCGTCCCAGCGCTCGTGGTGGAGGTGAACCCCCGGGATGAGCGGGTGCAAAAAGGAGATGGGCTCGAGGATGTCGCGGCCGTGCTCCGGGTGCTTCTTGAAGACGTCGTACTCTTCCTGGGAGAGCTTGCCCGGCTTGTTGAGGTTCATCACGCAGCCGATCTTGCCAATGTCGTGCATGAGCGCGGACTGCCGCACGATCTCGATCGTCTCGTCGTCCATGTCCAGCTTGATCGCGAGCACTTGGGCGTAGCCTGCGACCCGCTCCGAGTGCCCTGCGGTGTAACGGTCCATCTTGTCGATGGCGCTCGCCAGCCCACGGATCGTCTGCTTGAAGGTGCTTTGGAGATCTTCGTAGAGACGCGCGTTTTCGATGGCGGCGGACGCACGGTTGGCGACGATGTGCAAGAGCTTGCGCTGCCCCTCGTCGAAGCGACGGCCGCGTGTGTAGTGGATGGCGCACAGGAACCCGATCGTATCGCCGCGAATGCGCAGCTGCGTGACGGCGAGGGACTGCGGCTCAGGGTTGGGAACCTCCTCGAAGAACTGCAGCGTCTGCTTTCCGTGGACCCGGAGCGGTCTGCCCCCCTCGAAGTGCTCGACGAGGGCCTTCACGCAGAGGTGCCCCAGTTCCTCGCTCGTCCACCGGCAGCGCTCCGCCGTTTGGTTGATGCGCTCGTAGTAACCGCCGTAGCCGTCCTGAAGCAGCACGATCACCTGGTCTGCTTCGACCTCGTCGAGCGCCGCCTCGACGACGGTCCCGAGGACCTGTTCGAGGGAGAGGCTGCTGGCGATCGCCTCGCTGACTTTGTAGAGGCTCAACGCCTCCTTGAGTCGGATGTTCTCCGCCTTGAGCTTCTGCTGCTCGAGCCCGCGGCGGATGGTGTGGACGACCTCTTCCACCTTGAAGGGCTTGAGGATGTAGTCGTAGGCGCCCCGTTTCATCGCGTCGATGGCGGTCTCGACGGTCCCGAAGCCGGTCATGATGACGGTGACGACGTCCGGGGTGTGCTTTTGAATGGCCGCCAGGAGCTCGAGGCCGCCCATGTTCGGCATCTTGAGGTCGCTGAGCACCAGGTCGTAGCGGGCCCGCGAGAGCTCGACCAGGGCGGCGCTCCCGTCCTCCGCCGTGCGCACGACGAACCCCTCCATCGAAAGGAAATCCGCCAAGATTTCACGGATGACCTGCTCGTCATCGACGACCAGGATCCGCGGCGCGTCGTCGTCCTGCATGCGACCTCTCCGAGGTACGCCGAGCCGGCTGAAGGTGTCAACCTCGACGTGCGCCCTTCGCATGGGCGCTGTTCGGACGCGTCCGGCTCGACGAGCCCTCCGTGTCCTGCTCGATCCGCTGCGTGAACCCGGCCCATGGGGCGCCGCGGTGGCAGCCGCGCCCTCCCTCGAAGACGCCCCTGCGCCGGCACTTGTGACGGCTGTGCGCAACGTTCGCACATCTCTTTGGTTGACGTTGCGGCCAAACTCGCCGTAGGCTGAAGCCCTCTAGGGAAGTGTTGGGGATTCCCGCTTGGACAGCGATATCAAGACCCGCGTGACCCCACTCGAGGAGCTCAAGCTCCCGAGTCGCCCAGGCATGGACTGCCTGGTGGTCATCTATTCGTCCGACGCGCGACAGCTCGGCAAGCGTTACGTCCTCGGCTCCGAACCTGTGCAGCTCGGGCGCGGTGGCGAGAACACCATCGTGCTCGAGAACGACAGCGTCTCCCGGCGCCACTGCCGCATCGAGAAACGCAACCATGCCTACTACGTCCAGGACCTTCAGTCGACGAACGGTACCTACGTCAACGACGAGCTCATCACGGACTATCAGCTGCGGCGCGGCGATCAGATCAAGGTCGGCGACACCATCTTCAAGTTCCTGAGCGGCTCCGACATGGAGGCCCAGTACCACGAAACCATCTACAAGATGACGATCGTGGATGGGCTGACGGGCGTGAACAACAAGCGTTTCCTGAGCGAGACCCTCGAGCGTGAGATCCCCCGTGCCCGACGACATCAGCGCCCGCTGACGCTGGTGATGTTCGACATCGACCACTTCAAGCAGATCAACGACACCTACGGTCACCTCGCGGGCGACTTCGTCCTCAAGGAGATGGCGCAGCTCGTGAAGGGGCGACTGCGACCGGACGATGTGCTGGGCCGCTACGGAGGCGAAGAGTTTGCCATCGTCCTGCCCGAGACGGACGCCCGCGGAGGCGCGGCGATTGCCGAGGAGCTCCGCCTCATGATCGAAGCGCACCCGTTCGTCTTCGAACGGGAACGCATCCGCGTGACCGTCTCGTTCGGCGTCGCCCAGCTCTTCGACGGAATGGATGTCACGGCCTTCGTCAAGGCGGCCGACGCGAAGCTCTACGAGGCCAAGCGCGGCGGCCGCAACCAGGTCCGCTACTAGTGTCCGAATCCAATGCGGTAGAAGGCCCCTGACTTGTTCCGACGCCCATGGCGGCGTTGCTGCTCCTCGACGATGCTCCGGCATCGCCTCGGACACTAGGACACACCACATGCGACGGAAACAGACCTTTCTCCTCGGGTGGCTCGTGTTGCTGTCGGCGTGCGCCGCCGGAGGCGAGGAGCTCCCGCCCTGCGCGGCGCCGGACGATTGCCGCGCGGGTCACCGCTGCATCAACGGCTCGTGTGTGCCCCCGGGCGTCGATGCGGGCCCCGGGCGCGATGCCGGCTCCGACGCGCGCCCCGAAGGCGACGCGGCTTCCCCGCCGATGGACGCGGGCCCCGACACCGCCCCTCCGGACGCAGCCCTCCCGGACGTCGGGGCCCCGGACGCCGGCGGCCCCTGCGGGGCGCCTTGCCGGCACTACATCCTGCGCGCCGACTCTTCGGAGTGGGAGCGCCACGCCATGCCCGATGGTTCCTTCGCTCCCACCACGCCGGTGCGCGCTGCCTTCGATATCGAGGACGACGGAGTCGCCTACCTCCTGACGGACGCGACCTATCACGTCCTCGATCTCGGGACGCTCGGGTTCACGGGCGGTGGCGCCCGTGACGAACTGCTGCCCGAAGCTCGGGGCGCTGCGCTGACCATGGCCGAGACGATCCCGGCAGGCCACGCCGGAGGGGACCCCGCGCGAGAAGGCTTCATCATCAACGCGGAGGCGGTGGCCTACCAGGGATACATCGTCCGCGCGACGCGGGACTTCGTCGTCGAGACCGTCGTGACCGAGTTTGGGCCCGACTGGTCGGGACCGCTGGCGCCGAGCCGCAGCGAACTGCGGGCCGACTGGCTCGACGTCTCGAACGCGCGGGGCTGGGTGACGGCGAACCCGGCCGAGGTCTGTGCAGCCTCGACCCCCCGCGTGGCAACCTACCACGCCATCGTTACGCCGACCTCGGTGCACCTATACGACGCGGGACACTGCTTCGAGTTCGTCGAGCGCCACCCCTTCACGACGTTTGCACCCTTCCGCGCTCCAGGCGCCCCGGCCCCTCGGGACGTGGTGGCCGCGTTCTTCCACCAGGGCGATCTCCACGTCTTCGTGGACTGACGCCTCAAAAGTCGCGGACGATCCGGAGGAGCTCGCTCAGATCGCGCACGCGTCCGAGCGCGACGATCTCCGGGTCGAGCAGCAGGTCCTCGTCGCGTAGCCGGCCTTCGGCGTAAGCCGCACGGCAGGCCGCCCACCAGGCGTCGACGTCGGGCTGCCTCGGCACCACCGGCGCCTCGCGCAGCGGCCGGATCGGTGGGAGGGGCCGGTCCGCCTCCACCGCCGCCCCGATCGCCTCGACGACCGGCACTTCGTCGCCTTCGGCCTGATGGGCCAGCCTCGCGAGCACGCGCAGCCAAGGCTCCCGGTCGCTGGAGCGCAACGCCAAGGGCCCGACGACCTCCGCCACCCGTCCCGGGGTCGTCTCCCGTCGCGCCCAGGTCGCCGCGGGGGCGGGGCTCCCCACCCGCGTGGCCGCCTCCAGGCACCGTGGATCTCCGAGGATGGCTCCGATCTTGAGGGCCTCCCAGTCGCACCAGGGCAGCGGGGGCACGCACCGAGCCGCCTCGAGATAGGCATCCATGGCCTCCTCCGGCCGCCCCGCACGCTTGAGCGCGTGCGCCACTGTGGCGTGCGCGGTGGCGACGTCGGGCTCGACGGCCACGTGCCGCTGGCCCGACCGGAGGTAGGTCGCGAGCGAGAAGTCCGCGTGGAAGTCCTCGCTCGACCACTCGGCGACGCACACGCGGCACCATCCGTCGAAGGTTCGGTACATCAGCCGGTGCTCGTCGGTGTCCTCGTAGTAATCGACGATCGACCAGGTGTCCGAAACCGGACCCGCGCTTCGATCGAAGGCGAGCAGGCTGCCCTCCGGGGTCCGGTGAAAAGGCAGCAGCAGCTCGCTGTCGAGGAAGTCCCCACCGATCGCCTCGGCGTACTCGCGCACCGTCGAGCCGATGGTCCCCGGACCGATCCCGGCGGGCAAGAGGGTGCCCGCCGGGATGGTGCCGCCGTTGAAGCGCCGGAGCACCAGCTTGAGGTCCTCGGGCAGCGGTCCGCCCAGCATACGTTCGAGGGCCCCGAGATCCGAGGCGGAGGCCGGCGGGTTCAGGGAGATCTCGGGATCGTCGCGGTGGGCCTCGATCCACTCGATGAAGGCGCGGACGCCGGCGTGCACCCCTGGTTTCTAACGCACGCCTCGGGCCTGCGTCGACCCCTAGTTTTTGTGCGTATCGACTTTGAGCGACTAGGATCGGCGGGTGCACCGTCGGCCCGCCCTCGCCGCGCTCGTCGCCTGGCTGCTCGTCGCGCTGCCTGCGCGCGCGCAGGAGACTTCGGACGACGAGGCGCCCTTCGTCGCCGGCGAGGAGTCCGAGGCGCTGGCGGCCCTACGGCGCGCCGAGCTCGAGATGTTTGGCCGCCGGCAAGCCTTGGTCGAGGCGCGGGCGCTGACGGTGGGCATCCCATCGGCCGTCCGCTCGACGCTCACGGGGACGGACGAAGGCAGCCGCGGAGGTCCCACTCCCTGGCTGGAGGCGCTGCACCTACCGGACCTGCCCATCCGCTTCCACGAGCGCGTCGTCCGCTACCTCGAGTACTTCCGAGAGGACCCCCGTGGCCGGAGGCTGATGAGCGCCTGGCTTCGACGCTCGACCCGCTACGGCAGCATGATCCGCAGCACCCTGCGCGACAGTGGGCTCCCCGAGGACCTG
>JALVDI010000084.1 GCA_027009115.1 Polyangiaceae bacterium
CGACGCGATGCGAGAGCTGATGTCCCGCATCCGGGAGATTGGCCCGACGGACCTCCCAGCGACCCTGCTTGCGGAAGGCGGCACCCCCATCGACCGAGTCGCGCGCACCCTCCACGGCGCGAGCCCACGCGCGGACGGCCCCTTCGTCGTCGCCGACTGCGCGAGCGTGGACGACGAGCACGCGGCCTCTGCCCTCTTCGGCGACAACGCCGGCCCCGGCTGGCTGCGCGTCGCCGAAAGTGGGTCGCTGCTGCTTGCGGACGTCCCAGCGCTCGGCATCCCGACGCAACGCCTCTTGGCCGAGGCGCTCGCGGCGCGCCAGGCCCGGCCGGCAGACGGGGGGCCAGTCTATCCCATCGACGTGCGCCTCATCGCGACCTCCCGCGTTCCTCTGCCGCCCCTGGTGGAAGCGGGCCTGTTCGACGCCGAACTGGCCCGGTGGCTGACGCGGATGGAGCTTCGGGTGCCGCCCTTGCGCGAACGACGCGCGGACCTCCCATCCCTGATCCTGCTGGCCCTCGATCGAAGCCGCCGCGTCTTGGGGCGCCCCTCCGTCGGCATCGACCAGGGCGCGGTCGACGCGCTCCTGCGGCACGATTGGCCCGGCAACCTCCGGGAGCTTCAGCATGTGATCGACCGTGCCGTCGCGAAGGCCGACGGCCCGCAGGTGCTGCGCCGCCACCTGCCGCCACTGCCGACCGCGGACGCTCCGCAGGTCGATCCCTTGAGCGGAACCTACGCCGAAGTCGAAGCGCGAATGCTGCGTCGAGCGATGCAGCGCGCCGGCGGGAACAAGAGCGAGGCGGCGCGCATCCTTGGCCTCAAACGCACCACCTTCCTGGACAAGCTGCGGCGCCACGACATCGCCTCGACGGGTGCCTCCCCGAGCAAAGCCAGGAAGGCTGCGGGCCGTCGGCGCTGACGGCGCCACGAGAAGGGTGGGCGCCATCGACGGATCGGGGCGCGGCGAGTATCTTCCGAGCCGTTGCCGCGCCCGTCGCGGCGAGAGGAGGCGGTGGATGGTTCGTTGGTCGCTCGCTGGGCTCGTCGCCCTCTCGTCGGCCTTCGCGTGCGTCGAGAGCCCGCAGCCCGCGGCGCATATCGACAGCCCGATCATCAACGGCCGGCGCACCACGGGCATGCCGTGGGTGGTCGCCGTGGCGAACCTGGGCCGAAGCGGGCATGGGAGTCTCTGCACCGGCACCCTCATCGGCGACTACGCCGTGCTCACGGCCAAGCACTGCGTCTACGAGGACCGGGGCGGCCCGACCTGGGACCCGGTGCCCCCCTCCTCGCTGGCAGTCATCCTCGGGCACGACGTGACCCGCGCCGAGGGCGTGGTCGACACCGTCGGCATCTGGGCGGTCCGCAGCACCCCCGGCAATTACACGGACGCCGATCTCGAGTCGGGCAACGACATCGCCGTGATCCTCCTGCCGCGCCCCCTCGAAGGGGCCCCGACCCCGCGCGCCTACGCCACGACTTCACCGAACGTCGGCGACCCTGCGATGATCGTCGGCTTTGGGGTCAACGACACCCGCACCGAGGAGAGCGGGCTCAAGTTCCGCGGCGACACGACGATCGCAGGCGTCGGCTCGCGACTCATCGAGACGCGCGGCGGCTCCTGGACGTGCCAGGGCGATAGCGGCGGCCCTCTGCTGGTCGCCAACCGGATCGTGGGCGTCACGAGCTTCGGACTCGGCGGCTGCGGCGCGGGAAGCCGCCACTTCTACACGTCGGTCGCACGGCATCGCGCCATGCTCGACGATGCAGCCGCCTTCGAGCCGCCCTGCGAACCTCGCCGCGAAGGCTGCGACGGAATGGACAACGACTGCGACGACCTCGTCGACGAAGGCTGCACTTCCCTTGGTGATCCCTGCACGCGCGACGAAGAGTGCGCGAACGGCGCCTGCGCGGAAATCGACGGGACGTCCATCTGCATCCGCGATTGCGATCCTCGCAGCAGCATCCCCCGATGCCCACTGAACTTCTACTGCGAGGCGACCGGTTGCGGCGTGGGTCGCTGCCGGGTCGGCAGCGCTGGCCCCAAGCCCGAAGGGGACGAATGCGCCAGCGACGTGGAGTGCGCGTCCAGCCGCTGCTCGCGGATCGCCGGCGCCCTCCGCTGCGGGCGCCAGTGCGACCCCGCGGCTGCGGACTGCGGGTCGGGGACCGTCTGCGAAGCGACCGGCGACGGATGCGGGACGTGCCTCCCGGCGGAGCTATCGACGCTGCCGCGCCCCTTCGGGACTCGCTGCGACGTCGACGCGGACTGCGCCAGCGAGATGTGCGCCGACGACGCGCCCGAACCTTTTTGCACGCAGCCCTGCGACGCTTCCAACCCCTGCCTCAGCGGTTACCACTGCCGCGAGGGCCTGTGCGCGTCCGGGGAACCCGGGCGCCCGGGCGAGGGCTGTTTGGTCGACGACGACTGCGCGGGCGCCGAGTGCGCCAGCGTGGACGGCGACCCCATCTGTGTCACGAGATGTGAAGGCGGATGCCTCGACGGCTTCTCCTGCGGCCCGACCGAGCGCGGGGAACGCTGCGTCCCCGACGGTCTCCCCTTGGGCGAGCCGTGCACCCGCGGCGAGGAGTGCCGCACGGGGATCTGCGCAGGGACCTGCACCCGCATCTGCGACGAGTCTCCATGCCCGACCGGCTTCGACTGCGTGCCCGCCGGCGAGGTCAGCGGCTGCTTCCCGGCGGCGGAAGACGGAGGCGGCGGAGGCGGCTGCGCGGCCAGCCCCAAGCCGCCGAAGGCCTGGGGCGCGCTGGCGCTCCTCGGCCTGGTGCTGCTCCGAAGACGGCAACGCTGAGCTCCCACGCGACAGCCCGCACCCGCGGTGATATATCGGTGGGGTGCGACGCTTCGTAGTCCTGGGCCTGTTGCTGCTCGCGTGCGGCGACGACGATGTAACGAGCGGTGATGCCGCCGTCGACGGTGGCGGCGACGCCGCCATGGACGCCGCGATGGCCACTTGCGACGGGGTCGATCCGTTCCCCACCGGCGACCCGATGGGACACCCCGCGCCCCTCGACGCGCCCGCGGGGGAGGCCCGCGCCGGGCGCCTCACGGAAGCGGACATCCCACCCGACCCGACACGTCTTCTGACCTGGTCGCCCGGGGACTTCGTCTTGGCCAACGACAAGATCGCGGTGGTCATCGAAGCCGCGGGGCCGAGCGACGGCTACGATCCTTGGGGCGGAAAGCCTGTCGGGATCGCGCGGGTCGAAGGCGGCGCCCTCGTGGACCCGGCGGACTTCAACGAGCTCATTCCTGCGGTGGGACGCCACACCTTCGAGGCCGACTCGGTCACCGTCATGGATCCAGGCGGCTCCGGCGCCGCGGTGGTTCGCGCCATCGGTACCCTGCGCCCGATCCCCTTCGCCGACGACCTCGCGCGCGCCCTGGCCCCCGAAAGGCTCGACGACATGCGCGTCGCGGTAGACTATCGGATCGAGCCGGGCGCCGAGTACGTGGACGTCCGCTACACCGTGGCCAATCCGCGACCGACTCCCGCGCGGACCAAGCGAATGCACCTGCTCTTTCAGAGCAAACGCATGCCCAGCTTTGGACCGGAGAGCGGATTCCGGGTGCAGGAGGGCTCGAACCTCGACTGGCTCGGCTTCGCCGACGACGACGCCACCAGCTACATCCTCGATTTCGTCGACGAGGATCCGGCCTTCACCCTCGAGCTGAGCGGCGCGATCCTCTTGCAGGGACAGCGCCTCGCGATCCCCGCGTGCGCCGCCGCCGAGTACCCCTTTTTCCGGATCTACGCCGGCCTCGGAATGAGAGGTGCCCGTGCGGCGCTTTGGCGCAACCGCGGCCAGGCGTTGCAGACGGTGAGTGGCACGGTATCGGAGGCCGACGGTTCACCCGCCGCGGGCGTCCGTGTCCACGTCGAGAGCGCCGACGGCGAGACCTACTACACCCGAACCCTCACGGCGGCCGATGGAACCTGGAGCGTCCAGGTGCCCGAGGGCGCGGCGCTGCGTTACCGCGCCTTTCGAGCCGGCGACGGAGTCGTCGGCCCCTTCTCGACCCCCGACTTCACGTTGCCCGAGCTCAGCACGCTCTCGATCACGACCACCGACGGCGACGGAGCCCCACTTCCGGCGCGCATCCAGACCCGACCGGTCGGCGACGGCGAACCTGCCCCACCGGAGCGCTTCGGCGAACCGCTCCGACCCGCGCGTCGGACCCATGTCGTGATGGCGCCGGACGGGACGGCAACCCTTCGCGTCCGTCCCGGGATGCACCGTGTGATCGTCTCCCACGGCTACGAGTACACCCTCTTCGACAGCGATCTCAACCTACCCGCCGGAGCCGTGCTGAGCGTACCGGTAACCCTCGACCACGTCGTCGACACCACGGGCATCATGTGCGCCGACTACCACATTCACACCAACCGCTCGCCGGACGCGCCCGACTCGCCCGAGTTCAAGCTCCGGAGCGCCGCCGCGGACGGCCTCGAGATCCCGTGCCGCTCCGATCACGAGTGGGTGCGCGAGTGGGACCGCATCGTCCAGTCGGAGGGCCTGGACAACTGGCTCTTCGGCGTCACCTCGCTGGAGCTGACGACCTTCGCTTGGGGTCACTTCGGCGTCGTCCCCACCCGTGAGCGACCTGGGCTTCCGAACGATGGCTCCATCGACTGGATCGGTCGCTCGCCAGCCGACGTCTTCAACGACGCCCTCGCCCTCGATACCGACCCCATCCTCATCGTCAACCACCCGCGTGGCGCCACGATCAGCGGCTACCTCAGCGCCGTCGACTACGACCCGGTCACAGGCGAGGTCGGCAACCCGGAGCTGTGGAGTGACAACTTCAACGCCCTGGAAGTCTTCAACGACAGCTCCTTCGACGAGTCGCCCATGGAAGTCGCCGACTGGTTCTCGTTCCTCAACCGAGGCCAGCGCATCTGGGCCGTGGGCTCCTCCGATAGCCACACCGTGATGGCTGGCTCGCCCGTCGGCTACCCGCGCACTTGCTTGCGGCTCGGGATGGACGATCCCAGCGCGTTGCGCGGCGGCGGCGGCGAAGCTGCGGTCCGAGACGCGACGGGCAACGGCACCTTCACGGTGAGCGGCGGGATCTACCTCCGCGCGATGGCCCGCGGGGGCGTGCGACCCGGCGGCGAGGTCGCCGGCGCAATGCCTCGCGAGCAGATCCGCGTGCAGGTCCAGGCGGCGCCCTGGGTCGACGTG
>JALVDI010000085.1 GCA_027009115.1 Polyangiaceae bacterium
GGCGCAGCGGCTGGCCGCACGGAACGCTCCGGCTTCGCGCAAGAGCTTCCAGTGGTGGTCGCTGGCGACCCTCCAGCACTTCGCTGGCGACCCCGAAGCGGCGCTCGCGACGCTGCGCCGTGCGCTGCGCTACGCCCAGCGAGATCGCCCTCTGATCAAGGCGCATCGGGCCTACGTCCGGCTCGACACGGGCATGCCCGTGCGCGGGCTGAACGCGATCCGAGACGAACTGAAGCGCTCGAAGGTAGGTCAGGGCTACGGTCAGTTCCTCCTTGGAATGATCGCGCATCGCCTGGGCGACGGCCCCGCGGCCGTCGTGCACCTCCAAGCCTTTCTTCGGCGCAACGCCTCCATCGACGAGGTCAAGCGTTTGACGCTGCGCGAAGAGCTCCGCCGTGCTCGGCTTGCCCTCGCCGAACGTAGCAGCGAGTAGTTCCTCCTGGCGTGGGGCGCGTTTGCCTCCGCCGCCTTTTGGTCCCACGTTCGCCTCGTGACGCGGCTGCTGCTGATCGCCCTGCTCGTGCTCGACGCAGGCCCAGGAGCGGAGCCGGACGACGGCGCGCAGCTCTTCTGGGTGCTGGAGTGCGACGATGGGTGCGGGGCGCACAGCGGTCTCGGCCACAATCCACCCATCGCCGGTAGGCCCTCCGTCGTCGTCCTCGCGCAACCCAGCCCAGGATTCACGCCGCCCGAGCTCGCGCCGCCGGCCCTGGGCCCCGGTGCGGAGGACCTGCCTTCCCGTGGCCGCGGCCCTCCTCGTCCGTGATCGAACCCACCTTTTCCGTTCTCACGATTCGAGGAATGTGCCGATGTCTGGAAAACGCGGATGGATCCCGCTGTTCGTTGGTTGTTTGTTGGCGAGCGTCCCGGTCCGAGCGCGTCCGCCGGAGCGCCCGGAGCTCGAGACGCCGGGCCCGCAGAGCGACGCTGGCGGAGCGTCCTTCTCGCCGCGGCGGGGGCTCCGAGTGCAGGGGGACCGCGGTTCCTTCGAGCTGCACCTCGCGGCCTGGCTGCGCTTCGATCTCGGTTCCCTGAACAGCGAAGCGACGCCGCGTTTTGCCGTGCCCCTGGCCCGCCCACTCTTCCGAGCCCACGTCCTCCAGGAGCGCGTGAGCTTTCTGCTGCAACCGGAGCTCGCCGGCGGCGACGTTCGGCTCTTGGATCTGCACGTCGACCTGCGGGTCCACGAGGCCTTCCGCCTTCGGCTTGGTCAGTTCCGGACCCCTTACTCTCGCGCTTACATCACGCCCATCGTGGCGCTCTTGCTGCCGACCCGAGGACTGGTCGACGACACCTTTCGGCTCGACCGCGACACCGGCCTGATGGCTTACGGCACCGCCGGAGGGTTCTTCGAGTACCAGCTCGGCGTCTTCAACGGCGCACGCATCAACGGTGGTTTCGATGCCGCCCGTGCGCCGATGGTCGTGGGCCGGGCCGTCTTCAACGTCGGCGATTCGCTCCCTTACGACCAGGTGCCCTCGGCCATCGAGGCGGCCGGTACGGGGCTCGCGCTCGGCGTCGCCGGGGCTTACCGCAAGGCCTCGGGCACGGACACCGAACCGGCGACGGAAACCGCGCACGTCGCGCTGGAGGCCACGCTCATGGCCGGACCCGTCACGGCCACAGCCGAGGCTTTTCACCGAAGCGTGCGGCCGAGCGGCGAGACCTGGTTCGAGGAGTGGGGCACCTTCGCCCAGGCCGGCGTCATGCTCTTGCCGGGGGCCTGGGACGCCTCGGCGCGAGTGGGGTGGATGCGCACGGGCCGCGGCGGCGACGAGACCCTGGTCCTCGAGGTGGGCAGCGCGGTTTACACCTGGCGCCCGCGGCTCGGCCACCACCTCAAGCTGAACCTGGGCTACCAGTTCCTGCGGGTCCGGGGGGCCACCGATGTCGACGACCACTCCCTGAGGGCGCAGCTTCAGCTCGCGATGTGAGCGCCCCGTAGACCGCCCTCGAGGACGGCGCGCAAGGCCGCAGCGAGCGCTTCGGGGGCGGGCAGATCGCGCAGGGGGCCGGGCCGCTCGTCGGCGGCCACGACCCGCGCGATCGCCTGCGGAAAGAGCATCGTCGCCAGCGCGGCGATGAGCGTCACCGACAAGGGCAGGTCACCTCGGAGCTGACCGGCACCTTGGGCGGCGGAGAGGGCGCGGGTGGCCACAGCGACGTGCCCCCGCTCGAACCGGCGGAGCAGGGCCCTCCTCCGTTCGCTCGAGGCGAGCAGCTCGCGCATCACGATGCGCAGGACCTCGGTCTCCACCGGGTCCATTGTTCCCACCCGCACCGAGAGCCTCTCGAAGCGTGCCAGGACGGGCTCGTCGGCGGACAAGATCGCCTCGAAGTCGCCCAACAACGCGCCGTAGCGGTCGTCGACGACCTCGAAGAAGAGCGCCTCCTTCGAGCCGAAGTAGTAGTGGATCATGCCCACGTTGCTGCCGGCGTCTGCCGCGATCTTCCGAAGAGAGGCGCCGTCGACGCCGTCCGAAAGGAAGCGCTCTCGGGCGGCGGTGAGCAGTCGCTCTCGCACGTCTCCGCGCGGCCGAGGCATCAGTCGAGCCTCTTGTGGAAGCGGAGGGTCGCCAGAGCGACGAAGGCCACGAGGATGACCCCCATGGCCGTCAGGTGCGGCTGGAGATCCTCGAAGCCGGCACCCTTGAGCACGATGCCGCGCACGATGCGCAGGAAGTGGGTGAGCGGCAGCACCTCGCTCAGCAGCTGCGCCGGCCGGGGCATGCCCTCCCAGGGGAACGCGAAGCCGCTGAGCAAGATATTCGGCAGCAGGAAGAAGAACGACATCTGCATCGCCTGCTGCTGCGTCTTGGCCAGCGTGCTGAACACGAGCCCCAGCGCCAGGTTCGCCGCCATGAACACCAACGTCATCAGGTACAGGAGCGCCACCGAACCCACGAAGGGCACGTCGAAGACCACGTGCCCCACGATGAGGACGAGCGTGATCTGCACGTACCCGATGCCCACGTAGGGGACGATCTTCCCGACCATCAGCTCGAAGGACCTGACCGGCGAGACGATCAGCGCCTCCAAGGTACCGCGCTCGCGCTCCCGGGCGATGGCCATCGCGGTCAGCATCACCATCGTCATCGTGAGGATGACGCCGATGATGCCCGGCACGACGAACACCGCCGTGCGCTGCTCGGGGTTGTACCAATTGGTGATCTCGACCTTCAGGGGCGCGGCGGCCCCGCGCTGGGCGGTAGCGCGCTGGTTGCGGGCCGCGACCAGGCCCGTGGCGCCCCCGGTCGCGCTCGCGACGATCTGAGGATCGGAGCCGTCCACGACCAGCTGAAAGCTCCGCTCCCGGCCTGCGCCGCTGGCGGCGGAGAAACCGGGCGGGAAGACGAGCGCCACCCGCGCGACTCCGCGCCGGAGGGCGTCGGAGATCTCGGCGTAGCTCCGAACGTGGCCCACCACGTCGTAGAAGCCCGTCGCTTCGAGGCTGCGCGCCACGTCGCGGGGAGCGGCGCCACCGTCCTGGTCGAAGACCACCGTGGGGACGTGACGGACATCGGTGTCGATGGCGTAGCCGAAGACCAGGAGCTGCACGACGGGAAAGACCACCATCATCGCGACCGTCATCCGATCGCGCCGGAGCTGGGTCAGCTCCTTGATGGCGATGGCCGCGAGGCGACTCACGCGGCGTTCTCCTCGCGGCGTGCGTCCTCGTGGACCATGGCGACGAAGGCGTCCTCGACGCTGACGCGGGCTTCGTCGACCCGACGCCATCTCAGGCCGGCTTCCCGTAGAGCGCCCACGACCCGCGCGGTGGGCTCCGGTTCGTCCCGCAGCGCGATCCGAACGACGGTGCCGAAGAAGGAGAGCTCGTCGAGCCGCTCCAGGCGTCGCAAGGCTGCGGCGGCCTCGAGGGTCGAACCCTCGACCTCGACCTCCACCACGCGGAGCCGGCGGCGTGCGATGACCTGAGCCGGCGTGCCCTGGTCGAGCACCGCGCCGCGGAAGATGAAGGCCAGGCGATGACAGCGCTCCGCCTCGTCCATGTAGTGGGTCGTGACGAGGATCGTCGTCCCCTCGGCGGCGAGGGCGTGGATCTGGTCCCAGAACCGGCGCCGGCTGATGGGATCGACGCCGGCGGTGGGCTCGTCGAGGAAGAGGAGCGGCGGCTCGTGGATCGTGCTGCACGCGAGGGCGACCCGCTGCTTCCACCCGCCGGAGAGGGTGCCGGCGAGCTGGCGCCGGCGGTCGTCGAGGCCCACCCGAGCGACGACCGCGTCGATCCGCTCCCGCCGCCGGTTGCGGGGCACACCATAAATCCCGGCGTAGAATCGGAGGTTCTCCTCGACGGTCAGATCTTCGTAGAGCGAGAAGCGCTGGGTCATGTAGCCGATGGAGCGCTTGACCGCTTCGGGTTCTTGAAGGACGTCGTGCCCGACCACCGTCGCGCTGCCCGAGGTCGGCCTCAGGATGCCGCAGAGCATGCGGATGGTCGTGCTCTTGCCGGCGCCGTTGGCGCCGATGACGCCGAAGATCTCACCTTTGTCGACCTGAAAAGAGACGTCCCGGACCGCCACGAGCTTTCCGAAGCGGCGGTGGAGGTGCCGCGCGTCGACGACGACCGTCACTGTAGGCGCACCCGCGCCGGCACGCCCGCATGCAGCCGGTGCTCCGGGTCGGACAGGCGCACGCGCACTCGGAGCACGAGGTTGGGCCGCTCCGTTTCGCTGAACAGGAAGCGCGGCGTGAATTCGAGCTCGCGGCCAATCCACTCGACGCGGCCCTCGAAGCGGTCCTCGGGCGAATCGACCTCCGCGACGACCTCCGCTCCAAGGGCGACCTCGCCGATGCGGTTCTGGGGGACGAACACATCCACGTAGGGCGCGTCGAGATCGGCCAGCGTCACCACCGGCGCGCCGGGCGCCACGAGCTCGCCAGGATCGAGGTGCACGTCGAGGACCGTCCCGGCCATGGGCGCGGTCACTCGGTGCCGCTCCAGCCGCGCTTCGGCCAGCCGCACTCCCTGCCGGGCCGCCTCGAGCTGCGCTTCGGCGATCTCGATCTCTTGACTGCGGGTGCCGCTCCTCAGCGCATGCAGCCGCTGGGTCAGCGCGTGGACCCGCTCCTCTGCCGCGCGCACCTCTCCCCGCAGCCGGTCCGTCGAGGCGACCGCCACCGCGCCCCGATCCGCCAAGGCGCTCGACCGCGCGAGGTCCCGACGGAGCACCTCCAGGGTGTCGCGAGCCGCGCGCAGCTCGGCGGCGGCGGCGCGCACCTCTTCGGCCCGCGGCCCGGCCTGGAGCAAGCGCAGCCGGGCATCGGCGGCGACGACTTCGGCCCGGCGAGCGTCGCGCCCGATCTCTTCGAGGGTCGGGTCGAGACGCGCGAGGAGGGCCCCGGCCTCGACGCGGTCGGCCTCGTGAACCAAGACCTCCAGCAGCCGCCCGGGCACTTCGAAGGCGATCCGGCGTTCGTCGAGCTCGACCACGCCCTGCCAGGGCTCGTCTCCGGTCGGTGCCGCCGCCGCGCAGCCAGCGAGGAGCAGCCAGGTCCATTGGGAGGCCCTCGTCATGTTTACCGTACGTATGATAAAGAATTCCTCGGCGCACGTCAAGGCTGCGCTTCAACCTCGTGCTCTTGGAGAAGCCAAGCGTGGGACTCGGCGGAGGGTGGCCAGGGGATGTGGCCGCGGCAACGCAGTCGCAGACCTGACCGTGGGTCCCCGAGTCTCGGTGCCCGGTGCATGCACGAGCTTCAGCTCACGGTCGCCGCGGCATGCGCAGCGGCCGTCATGCCCGTGCCACACCGATCGGTGAATCGGTCGAGGAGCGGTCCGTACCGGAAACCAATCCGGACACGACGCCTTCTTCGCTCACCTCGGCTTCACTCCGATCGCTTCAAGACGACGCAGGAGGAACGTCTCGCTCGAGATCGGCGGGTACTTGGGGCGCTCGCCGGGAGCGAGCTGGCTGGGCAATACCGCGAGCGTGGCATCGAGGCGCGGGTGCACGAAGAAAGGCATCGAGTAGCGCGGCCGGGCTTCGCCGGTGGGATTGACGACGCGGTGGGTCGTGGCCGGGATCCGATCGTTGGTGATGCGCTTCATCATGTCGCCGGTGTCCACGATGATTTGCCCGGGAACGGCGGCGATGGGGAGCCACTGTCCGGCCCGAGTGAGGATCTCGAGCCCCGACTCGTCGGCGGGAGGCAGCAACGTCATCAAGTTGATGTCTTCGTGCTGCGCCGCACGCATGGCGCCGGGCCGTTCGAAGGCCTCGCACACAGGGTAGTGGATGATGCGCTGGACCGTGTTGCCGCCCTCGGCGAGCTCCGGAAGCGCCCGCGGTGCCTCGCCAAGGTAGGTCGAGAGCGCCTCGAGCAGGAGGAAGGCGACTTCGTCGAGGGCCTCGAAGACGCCCATGGCCGCCGGTCGGAGCTCCGGCAGCAGCTCGTCGGGCCAGACGTTGCGTGGCAGACGCCCCTGGTGGGGATGGTCGGGAGGGAGCTCGCGGCCGATGTGGAAGAACTCCTTGAGGTCGGGGGCGGGGTTGTCCTTGGCGTGCTCGACGCCGAAGCTCGTGTAGCCGCGCTGGCGCGCTTCGCTGGGGCGCTCGAAGCGACGCTTGACGGTGTCGGGGAGCGCGAAGAAACGGCGGAAGGCATCGTAGCTCGCGTCGAAGGCGCGCTGCGCGATGCCGTGCCCTTCGAGGGCGACGAAACCAAGGTCGCGCAGCGCATCACCGAACGTCGCGACAAACGCGGCGCGGGTCTCGGGCGCCCGGTAGTGGCGCAGGTCGACCACGGGGATGGTCTGCTCCACGGGCTCCTTCTACCACAGCGTGAGCGGGCGGCCTCCCCAGGGGCCTCGGCTCGGGTACCATGCGCCCGATGGACCGCCTCGAGCGCCTCCTCGACCTGGTGCACGTTCTGCAAACGGCGCGGCGGCCCGTCTCGCTGGCGCAGCTCAAGGAGCAGTTCCCCGACTACACCGAGGGGGCCGAGGACGCGATCCGACGCAAGTTCGAGCGCGACAAAGCCGAGCTGGCGAAGCTGGGCCTCGTGCTCCGATACGTCGACGACGAGGACGGCGACAACGGCTATCTGCTCGACATGGAGGCGTCGTACCTCCCCCCGATCGCCTTGGGTGAGGAGGAGCGGGCCATCCTGGCGACCGCAAGCCAGGCGGCCCTCGCCGACCCTGCGTTTCCGCACCGCTCGGCCCTGCGGCTGGCGCTCGCCAAGCTCGGCGCCGAGCCGGATGGGGCGAACGTCGAAGTGCACTTCAGTCGTGGCTCGGACGCCGCGGGCCAGGAGCGAGGCCGGATCGAGATCCTCGGCGCCGCCCTGACTGCGCGCAAGCGGGTGCACCTGCGCTACCAAAAACCGGGAGACGCGGCCCCCAGCGAGCGTGAGGTCGATCCCTACGGGCTCTTCGTGCGCCGCGGCGTCTGGTACCTCGTCGGTCACGACCATCGCTCCGAAGAGATCCGCGTCTTCCGGGTCTCACGCGTCGTGGAGCTGAGCGCGAACCCCAGACGCCCGTCGAGCCCGGACTTCGAAGTGCCGAGCGACTTCGACCTGCGTGCCGTGATGGCGACCTCGCCGCTGCGCTACCCGATGCACGCGCCGGTGACCGTCACCGTTCGGGTCGAGTCGGAGGTCGCGTTCCTGATGGAGCGCGCGTGGGGGCCGCCGGACGCCGAAGGAACGTTCTCCGTCGAGACGACGTACCTCGACTACGTGGTCGATCAGGTCCTGTCGCTTGGGGGGCGTGCGGAAATCGTGGGGCCTCCCGAGGCGCGGGCGCGGGTGGCCGCGGCGCTCCGGCGTGTCCTCGAAGCCCACGAGGCGTCTTCATGAGCCGACTCCCCGACGACCTGGCGCGCTTTCTGTTTCTCGTCCCTTATGTCGCGGGGGTCCCCGAGGGGGTGCCGGTCGCGGACCTCTGCGAGCGCCTGTCGTGCTCGCCGGCCCAGCTGCACCGGCTCATCGAGCGGGTCGCGACGGTGGGCACGCCGGACGGGGCCCCCGACGAGCTGGTCGAGCTCTACCTCGAAGGCGGGAGGGTCCACGTGGCGCTCCCCCAACGCTTCACTCGCCCGCCGCGCTTCAGCGTCGAGGAGATGCTCGCGCTGCTCGTGGCGCTCGCGCCGCTCCGGGAGGCCGAGCTGCCGCAGCTGCGGGCGCGGGCGCAGGCCTTGACCGACCGACTGCTCGGCCTGGCGAGCGAGCGGGCGAGTGCGGTCGCGCCGGCGCTGCTGCAGCGGGTCGTCGTCGCCGCCGACGGGACGGAATCGGCGGTTCACCTGCGCGACCTCGAGCGCGCCGTGCGCGAGCGCCGGGAAGTGGACGCGGTCTACTATACGGCGGGGCGGGACGCGGTCGGCGCGCGGCGCCTGCGGCCGGTGGGGCTGCTTCAGGTGCGCGGCGCCTGGTACGTGGTGGGCGACGACGGCAAGGCCTTCAAGGTCGAGCGCTTCCGTTCCGTGGAGTTGCGCGAAGAGACCTTCGAGAGCGGCCCGGTGGACCTCGGGGAGGTTCGCCGGCGTCTCGAAGGGCGTCAGCCGGAGGGAGCCCCGACCCAGGTCGTCGTCCGTGTCGACGGCGACGAGCGGCGCCTGCCCCTGAGCTCGGAGCATACGCTCCGCCGTTGGGTGCGGGCTTCCCGAGGCCAGGTCGTCGTCCGGGAGCCCGCCCAGCTGCGGGAGGCGGTCCTCGCGGAGGTGCGGGCCTTGCTGCGGCGTTACGAGGAGGACGCGCGATGAACCCGGAGGGTCCCGACTACGCCGAGGTGCTGCGGGTTGCCGTCGCCGCTGTCCGTCGGGCCGGCGCGAGGATCCGAGCCGAGATGAGCCGCCCGGGCGGGCCGCGGGCGACGGGGGTCGCCAAGGCGCCCATCGACATGGAGGTCGAGCATCTCCTCCACCGGGAGCTCACGGCCTTCGCGCCGGGCTGGGGCTGGGAGAGCGAGGAAGACCCATCCCTCGCGCGGGAGGGCGAGCACCGCTGGGTGGTCGACCCGAACGACGGGACGCTCTACTTCCTGCAAGGTCACCGCGGCGCCTCGATCTCCGTGGCGCTGCTGCGTGGCGGCGAGCCGGTGGTGGCGGTCGTCTACGCCTACGCGGCGCCCACGGACGAGGGCGACCTCTTCGCCTGGGCGCGGGGCGGTGCGCCGACCCGCAACGGCCGGCCCTTGCGGCGGCTCGACGACGGCGCGCTCGCGGCGGGGGACGTGGTCATGGTCTCCCCGGCGGCCGAGCGCACCCCCCGAGGCAACATGGCGATGGCCGCTCCGGCACGCTTCGTGACCGCCGGAAGCCTCGCTTGGCGTCTGGCGCGGGCGGCCGCTGGCGAGTGCGCGGTGGCGACGGGGATGTCGCGCCCGAGGCGCCACGACTACGCCGCGGGTGCGGCGCTGCTCCGAGCGGTCGGCGGCGAGCTCGTGGACGAGCGCGGCCGGCGGGTCGACCTCGCCGCGCCGGGCGTGCTCCGCTGCTTCGGGGGCCGGCAGCAGGCGTCGATGCAGCTCGCCGTCCGGGAGGTGGACTTCGGGCCGACGGTTCCGCACGAGCCGCTCGCGGCACCCCTCGTCGGCCACCGGATCACCGACGAGGGGCTCCTCGACCGAGGTCTGGGCTGCTGGTTGGGTCAGCTCGTGGGCGACTCCTTGGGGAGCCTCGTCGAGTTCCAGAGCCCTGCGCAGATCGCCCGGAGCTA
Organism: Polyangiaceae bacterium; assembly: GCA_027009115.1. Taxonomy (GTDB): domain Bacteria; phylum Myxococcota_A; class Polyangia; order Polyangiales; family Houyiibacteriaceae; genus JALVDI01. The sequence continues at coordinate 9,685 of JALVDI010000085.1, forward strand.
CCCCGCCGGCGTCCGCGAGCTGGCCGATGGGGGGACCTTCCACACCCTCGCCGGGCAGCCCACCGACGACTCGGAGATGGCCCTGGCCATGGCCCGCAGCATCCTCGCGGAGGGCGGCTACGATCCCCGGTCCGTCGCCCACGCTTACCTCGACTGGTACGAATCGCGGCCCTTCGACCTTGGCAACACCGTGGGCGCCGCCCTGCGCGCCGGTGCGGCGGCCCGGAGCCTCGGCGAGCCCTTCGAGCCCGCGATGCGCGCGGCGACGAGCTCGGCGAGTCAGGCCAACGGGGCGCTCATGCGGATCGCGCCCCTCGCCATCGCCGGCGCGACAGGTGACGCCGCCGAGCTGGGGGAGAAGGCACGACAGGACGCCCGGCTCACGCATCCGCATCCGGCGTGTCAGGACGCCAACGTCGTCTTCGCGTGCACCCTCGCACACGCCATCGCGAACGGGACCTCGCCGGAGGCGACCTACGACTTCGCCGTGGCGCTCGCCCGAAGCGTCGGAGCCCACGACGTCGTGACGGGGGCGCTTCGGGACGCTCGCACCGGCCCCCCGGAGGACTTCCTCACGCACATGGGCTGGCTACGTCTGGCTCTCCACAACGCCTTCCACCAGCTCTTGGCCGCCCCCTCCCTCGAGGAGGCGCTGGTGGACACGGTGGGGCGTGGTGGCGACACGGACACCAACGCCTGCATCGCGGGAGCGCTCCTCGGCGCGGTGCATGGGCGCCAGGCGATTCCTTGGCGTTGGCAGCGCGCGGTGCTCTCGTGCCGGCCCCTCGACGGGGTACCGGAGGTTCGGCGGCCTCGGCCTCGATGGCTCTGGCCCTGCGACGCCCTCGTCCTGGCCGAGCGGCTCTTGCTCTGCGCTCGCGGTTGAGAGTCCACTGCCGAGGGCGGTCAGATGCCGTCGTCGTGGATCTCGAGGGTGTTGCCTGCACCTCCGGCGACGAGGGGGAGCTGCACCCGCGAGGGATCGCGGAGCGGGACGACGCCCTCGACGGCTTGGCCGGCCTTCGCGCTGGCCATGATGCCGGCGTTCCACTCGTCGTCCCACGAGTAGTTGAAGCAGTTGCACGCGACGCACCGGCTCTCCAGCCCCTCGCGGACGATGTCGCGGGCGAGCTCGGTGCGTAGCGCCGCGATGAGCGAGTCCGTCTTGATGTTCCGGCCTTGGTGCCAGCACAGGTAGAAGCCGTGCTCGGAGAAGCCGATGAACTTCTGAGGGATGCGGCAGCCGCCCATGGGACGGTAGCGCTTGCCCTTTTGCGCGTAGGTGTCGAAGTGTTCCAGGAGCATCTCCCGGTCGTTGAACCAGGTGTTCGTCTTCGCACACTCGCGCTCGATGCGGACGATCTGCGCGTAGGCTTCTGCGGTCTGCTCCGGCGTCATCTGAAGGTCGGCGGTCTCGGGAACGACCTCGACGTGGGAGAACCCGCAGTAGGCGTACTTGTAGCCGCCGATTTCTTGAATGGCCTTGAAGGAGTCGTAGAGGCAGTCGTAATTGTCCCGCTGCATCACCGTGTTGGTGCCCCACTGCACGTCGCTCTTGTCCGTGAGGAGCTTCAGCGTCTGGAGGCTGCGGCGGTAGGTCCCCTTGCGGCGGCGGATGCGATCGTGGGCCTCTTCGGTGCCGTCGATGCTGATCGTGAGGCAGTCGAGCCGCGACAGCAGCGGCAAGTGCCGCTCCTTGATGAGCGTCCCGTTGCTGACCATCTGGACCTTCACCCCGAGCGAGAGTGCGTGCTCGAGGATTTCGACGATCTGCGGGTGTACGAAGGGCTCGCCGCCGGAGAAGCTCACGGTCTCGACGCCGACGGCCACCGCTTCCGTCAGCGCCCGCTTGCAAACCTCGGCGTCCATGAACAGCGTCTCGGAGGGGCGCCGGCACATCTGGCACTTGAGGTTGCAGTACTCGCTCAGCGCGATGTCCATCCGCTCGTAGCTCGTAAAGAGGACCTCGCTTCCGCAGCGCGGGCACGGCTCGACCTCGAGCGCTTCCCGGCCGCTCATCGCGTGGGTGACCTCCGCCCCGCAGCCGCAACGTCGGGTGCGGACCGTCGGCCTCATGAGGCGTCCTCCAGCGCGTCCAAGAGCACGGCGTCGGGCGGCGCGTAGGTGACGTCGGCGTCCGGGGCCTTGTCGTCGAAGCTCTCGACGTCGCTGCAAGCCGCCAGGCAGCCGGGGCAGCGCTCGGTCAGCGCCAGGGTCTGTAGCTGCTTGTGGTGGATGGAGTGCCAGATGTCGGGGATCGCGTGCTCGTACACGTTGCCCATGCGATCGCTCTCCGAGCGCATGAAGAAGCATGGGTACACGTCGCCGCGCCAGTCGACGAGGAGGAACTTGCTCGGGAGGTAGCAGCCCCCAGGAGGGATCGGGCGCTTGCCAAAGGCGAGGTAGTCCGGGATCACGCCGAAGAGCGACTCGGTGAAGATCCGTACCCCGAGCTTCTCGGCGTGCTCGGCGAGCTCTTCGAGCTGGGCCACGATCGTCGCGCGTGGGGTACGCAGCAGCGAAAAGCGCGAGATCTCTTTGTCGGGACCGCTGATTTCCGTCTGGAAGGGCTGAAAGCTCACCTCGTCGATGCCGAGCTCGTGAGCGAGCGTCACCAGGTGACGCAGGTGCGGCAGCGACTCTTTGAGGATGACCCCGGACAGGCCCACGGCGATGCCCCGCTCGCGGCACGCCCGCGCCGTCGCGACGGCTTTGTCGAAGTTGCCTTCGCCTCGGAGCTCGTCGTGCAGCTCTCGCGGTCCGTCGATGGAGATGTGCAGCTCGACGGAGGGCACGCCTTCGAGACGGTCGAGGTGAGCGGCGGTGACCATCGTTCCATTGGTCACGATGTCCTGCTTGCGGTAGCCGAGCTCGTGCGCGCGCTCGACGATGTCGAGGAAGTCCTTGCGCATGAAGGATTCGGCGCCACAGGGCGTGAAGTGCGTGGCGCCGAGCGCCCGAGCGTCGGCCAGGAGCTTGATGGCGAGATCAAAGGGCACGCCGTGCTCGCGGATCTCCCAGACGCTGCACATCTTGCAGCGCAGGTTGCAGTAGACGGTCAGCTCGATGGCGAGCTCGTCGAGGGGGCGCGTGAGCGCGTCGGACGCAGGAAGCGGCGCGAGCGGGAGCGACACGTTGGGCACGGGCGCACGGTGCCACAACCGCGGGGCCGCGTCAGCCCGCGCCGCGTGCAGCGCGCCCGAACGCGGGTGGACGCGGCGGAGCGCGCGCGCCATCGTCTTGAAGGCCGACCGGGTGTCGGGTAGGGCCGTCGGGGTCGGCGTCGCGCTGGCGGCGACGGGTCCTTCAGAGGTTCGATGACGCGGATTCGCTACCACGCGGCGGCCCGGGAGCTGGCCGGCCGCACCGACGACGAGCTCCAGTTCCAGGGTACGGCCGCAGCACTGCGCGCGCGGCTCTCCGAGCGCCACCCCGCGCTCGCGCCGTACCTCGACCGGATGCGCTTTGCGGTCAACGGGACCTTCGCGACGGAGACGACGCCGATCGGCACCGACGACGAGGTCGACGTGCTCCCGCCGGTCGCCGGGGGGAGCGGGGCGGCGCTCGTCGATGTGCGGGACGCGCCGCTCTCCGTCGACGAGGCGATGGAGGCGGTGCGGCACGACGGAGCGGGGGGCGTCGCCCTCTTCGTCGGCGTCGTGCGCGACCACGCCGACGGGAAGGAAGTCGCGCGCCTCGACTACGAAGCCGCGCGGGACCTCGCGGTCGCCGAGACCCGCCGCATCCTCGAAGGCATCGCCTGCGAGATGCCGGGCGTGCGCCTGGCGGCGGTGCACCGCGTCGGCTCGCTGCGGGTCGGCGACCTCGCGGTGGTCGTCGCGGCGAGCGCACCCCATCGAGGGGAAGCCTTCGACGCTTGCCGCCTCGCCATCGATCGCATCAAGGAGACGGTGCCCATCTGGAAGAAGGAGTGGGCGCCGGACGGCACCGCGCATTGGGTGAACCTCGAAGGATGAGCCCCGGCTGTCGTAGGCCCGTGGCACACTCCGACGATGCCCGAGCTCCTCGTCAGCCCCTGCGCCGAAAGCCGTCTCGAACGAGCGCGGGCCTGGCTGCGTGAGCGCGGTCGCAGCGAGCGCCTCTGGATCGTCGCGCCCACCCGCGAGGCGGCCCACCGCATCGTCCGGGACATCGTCGCCGAGGAGGGCGGCGCGACCTTCGGCTGGGAACCCATCTCGCAGGGGGCCCTCGTCGCCCGGCTCGCGATGCTCCCGCTGGGTCGGCGCGGGCTCTCGCCCGCGAGCCCGCTGGCGCTCGAAGCGGTGGCCGCACGGGTCGTCGCGCGTCTGCGGCGGAGCGGCGAGCTCGGTCGCCTCGACCCCCTCGCGGATCAGCCGGGGCTCCCGCGGAGCCTCGCGGCCACCCTTGTCGACGTGCGCCTCGCCCGGCTGGCGCCCGGCGCGCTGGCGGACGCCGGTCACCCGGAGCTCGAGCGGCTCCGAGGTGCGTACGAGGACGAGCTGCGCCAGGCTCAGCTCGCGGACCGAGCCGACGTGCTCCTCGCCGCGAGCGAAGGCGCGACGCCGACGCCGACGCTGCTGCTCGACCCTTGGGTGCGTACGGAGCTGGAGGCCCAGCTCCTACGGACGCTGTTGGGGCAAGACGGGCTCGCCACGTTGCCGGCGGGGGACGCGCGGGCGCGGAGCTACCTGGGGGGCGATGCCGTGGTGGTCCCGGCCGCCGAGGATTCGGCTCTCGGACGCGCTCAAGGGCGGCTCTTCGGCGAACTCGGGCCGGAGCAGGACTCCGACCCGAGCCTCGTGCTGCTCTGTGCACCCGGCGCCGGCCGCGAGTGCGTCGAGATCGCGCGTCGCTGCCTGAGCTTTGCCGCGCAGGGCCTCCCTTTCGATCGCATGGCCGTCGTCACCCACGGGTCGGCGGCCTACCGGCCCTACCTGAGCGAGGCCTTCCGCCGCGCCCGCATCCCCCTGCGCTGGAGCGCGGGCACCCGAGCGCCGGACCCCGCCGGCCGGGCGCTCCTGGCGCTGCTGGCCTGCCGTGCCGAGGGGCTCTCGGCGCGGGCCTTTGGCGAGTACCTCTCGCTCGGCGTGGTCCCAACGCCCGACGACGACGGGGCGCCGCCGCCGCCCGACGCCCGCTGGGTCGCCCCCGACGAGGCCCTTCTGCCCGTGGGGGCCGAGACGGAGGCGCCTCTCACCGAAACCGAGCAAACCGAGGAAACCGAGGCACTCGACGCCTCCTCGACGGTCCTCGCGGGCACACTGCGGGTACCTCGCTATTGGGAGTCCCTGATCGTGGACGCGGCCGTCATCGGCGGACGAGACCGCTGGGACCGGCGCCTGGCGCTCCTCGACAAGCGCGTCGCCTACGAGCAGCGCTGCCTCGATCCGGACGACCCCAGGGTGGGCCGCCTCGAGCGGCGTCGGCGCGAGCTCCAGGCCCTCCGCGCCTTTGCGCTGCCGCTGCTCGACGAGCTCGCCGCGCTCCCGGAGGCGGCGCACTGGGGGCAGTGGCTGCCGCTGCTGTCGGACCTGGCCAGCCGCGCGCTGCGGGCCCCCGATCGGGTGCTCCAGGTCCTCGGCGAGCTGTCGGTGCTCGGGCCGGTGGGGCCGGTGGACCTGGAGGAGGTCCGGCGCGTGCTCGAACCTCGGCTCACACAGATCCGGCAGCCCTCCGAAGCACGTGAGGGAGGCGTCTACGTCGCAGGGACCGATGAGATCCGCGGCATGGCCTTCGACGTCGTCTTCGTCCCGGGGGTGGCCGAGCACGTCTTTCCCGCGCGGCTCTTCGAGGACCCGCTGCTCCTCGACGACGCCCGGCGGATCCTCGGCCCCGAGCTGCGTACCCGGAGCGATCGCTACGACGAGGAGCGCCTTGCGCTGCGGGTCGCTCTCGGTGCCGCCCGGCGACATGCCGTGGTCTCGTGGCCCCAGGTCGATCTCGAGCGAGCGCGCCCGCAGGTCCCGTCCTTCTATGTGCTCGAGATCGCCCGCGCCGCCCGCGGGCGTCTGCCGAGCCTCGCAGAGCTCAAGGCCGAGGCCTCGGCCACGAACGCGACCCACGCAGGCTGGCCTGCGCCCAGGGAGCCGGACGAGGCCATCGACGTGACCGAGTACGACCTGGCGGCGATCCGCTCGGCTGCTCGCCGAGGAGCCGTCGGCGCCCTGGTCTACCTGCGCGAGACCAACCCGCACGTACGCCGCGCTCTGGGCTTCCGCGCTCGTCGCTGGAGCCGCAAGTGGACCCGTGCCGACGGCCTCGTGGCTCGCGGCGAGACCGAGCGCGCGGGGTTCGCGAAGCTCGCGCCGTCCGTGAAGCCCTACTCGGCGACGGCGCTCCAGAGCTTCGCGAGCTGTCCCTACCGCTTCGCGCTCTACGCGCTCATGCGCCTGGAGGAGCGCGAGGTGCCCGAGCCCATCGACACCCTCGACCCGCTCCAGCGGGGCTCGCTCATCCACGACATCCAGTTCGAGGTGCTCACCCGCGCGCGCGAGCGCGGACTGCTCCCCCTGGCTCATCCGCAGGCGCTCGCCGCCGTGCGCGATCTCCTCGAGGAGGTCACCGAGGAGGTCGCTGCGGAGTACGCCGAAGAGCTCTTGCCGGCGATCCCGCGGGTCTGGGAGGACGGCGTCGCCGACATCCGCAGCGAGCTCCACGAGTGGTTGAGCATCCTGCACGAAGAAGGGGAGTGGGAGCCGATGGCGTTCGAGCTCTCCTTTGGGCTCACCCGCGGGGAGCGACGAGACGCGGCGAGCACGCCCGATCCGCTCATCCTCGACGCGGGCTTGCGGCTGC
>JALVDI010000086.1 GCA_027009115.1 Polyangiaceae bacterium
TCGGGGACCTCGTGGTCGATCGGGCAACGTGGGGGGCGCGCCCCACGGAGTGCACGGCCGCGGACCCGGCCAAGACCCGCATGGCGATCCACCACACGGTAACCCCCGCGGACATCGATCCCGCCCGGATCCGCGGCATCCAGGCCTACCACATGGACTCCCGAGGCTGGTGCGACATCGGCTACCACTTCCTGATCACGCGAGACGGCACCATCTACGAGGGGCGCCCGCTCGACCTCCGCGGCGCGCACGTGGGCGGGCACAACACGGGCAACGTGGGCGTCTCGCTCGTGGGCTGCTTCCACACGAGCGGCTGCATGGACTGGACGCCGTTTGAGCCACCCGAAGCGATGATCGACGCCGCGGCCGCCATCGTGGGGCGGATCACCGCGCTCTACGACATCCCCATCGACGCCGAACGCGTGAAGGGTCATCGCGATCACGCCGGCGCGACGACGACCTGTCCCGGCGACTACCTCCACGCACGCCTGGACGACATTCGCAGCCGCGCTGGCGACGCAAGTACGGGGCTCACCTACCGCGCGAGCTTCGTCAGCCAGAGCTTCCCGCTGGCGAGCGAAGGGTTGAGGCTTGCGCCGGGCGCCGAGCTCGCCGGCGAGATCGCGATGCGCAACGACGGCACCGCGACATGGCGTCCGGGCGAGACTTTCCTCGGCACGACGGAGCCTCGGGACGGCCCCTCACCGCTCGAAGGGAGCGACTGGCTCTCGCCGACTCGGCCCGCGAGCGTCGACGGGATCGTGGCGCCGGGGGAGGTCGGGCGTTTCCAGTTTTCGGTGCGGGCCCCGTCCGTCGCCGGCGATTACGCCCAGCATTTCAACCTCGTGCAGGAGGGCGTGGGCTGGTTCTCGTCCCCGCCGGACGACCAGCTCCAAGTCCGGGTGATCGTGGACGCCGATCCACGGGCCGACGCCGGAACGGACGCCGGCACGGGCGCCGCGGACGCCGGATGGGCCAGGGCGGACGCGGGCGAGGGGAGCGTCGACGCGGGGGCGACGCCAGACGCTGCGGTCCGAAGCGGCGCCGTGTCGAGCGGCTGCGGCTGCCGCAGCACCGGGACGAGCGCCCCGCCGCTAGGGACGCTGCTGCTGCTCTGCTTCGCGCTGCGGTGGCGACACGGGCCGGGCGAACGCTGAGGAGGTTGCCCGATGGACTACGTACCGCTCGGCCGCACCGGCCCGTCGCCGAAGAGGGCCGCCCCGTCGAGCTCGGCAAGACGCGATAGACTCGCCGGCATGCGCCCCTCGCTCCTGTGGCTCCTCGCTCTCCCTCTCGTCGCCCTCGGCTGCGGCGACGACGACCGGCCGCCGCCTCCGCGGGGAGTCCGCGGCGTCCCCAACCCGGGGCCGGCGCCCGAAGTGCCGCCCGAGGAGATCCGCCGCAACGACCGTTTCCGGCGCCCGGCTCCAGACCGACGCCCGGCGGTCGACCCATCGAAGCTTCGCCCCCTCCAGCTCACCAAGCAGCGGCCGCGCGAGCAGGAGCCGACCCGCGAGCGCGACTATGCGCCCGAGCTTCAGGCCGCCGCGGGCTCCCCCATGGCCTGCGGCTCCCTCGGAGGCCTCACCGGTGAGATCCGGATCCCTCTGAGCGCGACGGTCAGCACCCAGGGCGTGGTCACCCGGGCCACCGTCGGCGGCCCCATCCCCGCCGAAACGCGCCGCTGCATGCAGCGCAAGATCGAGCGCCATCGCTTTGGTCCGATCCCCGATGGACCCAAGTCCATCTCGGCGACGCTGGTCGTCGTCGGAAGACCCGGCGAGACGACGACCGAGGAGGTCAGCCCGATGACGGGGTTCCCCCTCGGGCCGGGTCAACAGCCGGCGCAGGGGCCGGCCGGACGGCCCATCGCCGGCCCGGGAGGGCGTCCGATCGGCTCCCCGCGGCCCTGAATCGGCCCTCTCATCGCTGGGCTTGCTGCTCGGCCGCCTCGAGCTCGGCGATCGCCCGTTCGAGGGCCACGCGCCGCGTCTCCAGCCGGCGCGCGGTGGCTTCGAGCCACCTCAGGCGTTCGGCGTCACCGTCTGCCCTCGCGGCGTCGAGCTCGCCGTCGAGCTCGCGCTGCATCAAGACGACCAGCTCATACGACCCCTGCCGCCGGAGCAGCAACGCCCGGCGTTGGATCGGGGCGAGCTCGCCGTCGTCCAGCGATGGGGCGCTCCGCTCCTCGGAAGGCTCCTCGAACACTTCGCGGATCTCCTCCTCGAGGATCTCCTCCTCCCCCCCTTCGAAGGTCTCCACGAGCCGGTCGAGCTCGGCCTGCGCCCGCTCTTCTGAGCTCGGCGGCGACGGCTCACGGCGGCGCGGCAGCCGTGGCGAGTCGGCCCCAGCCAACACCGGCGGCAAGGGAGGTAAATCGGGTCGAGGATCCCGGAGAGGAACGACCTCGCCCAGAGCAGGCTCGCTCTCGCCCACGTCCTCGATGGACTTGATGCCGGACATGTAGAACGCTCCTGCGATGACGCCGAACGCGCCGATGGCGACGTAAGCACGCATGCCTTTTCGTCGCAGGAGCCACGCCGGATCGCAAGGGTGGCCGACGCCGGCCGATTCTCGGGATAGGATGCGGAACCCATGACGGCGTCCGTCGAAGGCCGAACCCTCGGCCCCTACCGGATAGGGACCAAGCTCGGCGCGGGCGGCATCGGCGCCGTCTACGAGGCGACCCACGTGCGCACCGGGCGGGTCTACGCGGTCAAGGTGCTCCTGCCGGAGTCGACCCTCGAACCGAACGCGCTCCGCCGCTTCCGACGCGAGGCGGAGGCGTTGGCCAGGCTCGGCCACGCGAGCATCGTGGCCGTCCATGACTTTGACGTCACCGCCGATGGAGTCGCGTTTCTCGTCATGGACCGGCTCCACGGAGAGGACCTCGCCACCCGCCTCGAACGCGGCCCTCTTCCGCTCGACACGACCCTTCGGATCTTCGACGAGATCGCCGAGGCACTCGCGGCCGCTCACGAGGCGAAGATCCTCCACCGCGACCTCAAGCCCTCGAATGTCTTCTTGGCGCGGCGCCCTGGCGCACCGGAGCGCGCGATCCTCCTGGACTTCGGCCTCGCGAAGATGATGAACGCCGGCGAGTCGCAGCGGCTCACGGCGACCGGCGCCGCCATGGGCACGCCGATATACATGTCGCCGGAGCAGGCTCAGGGGCTCGATCTGGACGAGCGGACAGACGTCTATTCGCTGGCCGCGATCCTCTTCGAGATGCTCACCGGTGCGCCTCCGTTCACGGGGCCGACCCTCACGGCCATTTTGGCCAAGGTCCTCACCCACCCGCCGCCACCGCTCCGCTCCATCGAACCCTCCGCCCCCGAGGTCCTCGACCCTGTGGTCCGCGGCGCCCTCGCGAAGTCGCCGGACCAGCGCCCCCCCACGGTACGCGCCTTCAAGGCGCAGGTGCTCCGCGTGACGACCGCCGTCGCCGCGACCACCCCGTCGATGGAGCCTGCAGCCCTCCCCCACACCAGGGTCACTCCTCCGCAGGTCCCGGTGTCCCCGTCGACCCCCGCGACAGCGCCCACCGTCGGCGCCCCCGAACCGACCTCGGCAAACGCGACCCCGCGCACGGTCCCAGGGCACGCTGTTCAGGAGCGGGGACCCAAGTCGGCTTCGGGCGGGCTCTGGGCCGGCCTCGGGCTCGGCCTCGCCTTCGGGCTCGCCGCGATCGCCTGGCTCGCGACGGGCGAGCCCACGCCGGACGTCCCTGCTCCCGTCGTCCCGGCGGAGGTCGCCTCCCCTCGGCGCACGTTCGAGGGACCCGCTCCGAGCAGCGACGAACCTCGGAACGACGAACCTCCCCCGACCTCGGCCCCGCAACCGGAGCCGACAGCTCCCGGCGCTTCCTCGGCCAGGGCCACCCGCACCAAACGGAGACTCGCGACCCGCCGGACTTCCCCGCCTCCCACGGAACCGCAGCGGGCCTCGCCCGCCGAGCAGCGGCCAACCCCCGAACAGCCACCGACCCCGGCTCCCACCGAACGGACCGTCAACGCCCAGGCGCAGGCGGCGCTCCGGCGCATCGACGAGGCGCGCGCCCAGGCACGGGCGAACGCCGAAGAGCACATCCGCCAGGCCCAGGCCAAGATCGCGGCCCTCTCGGGCGTGCTCCCCCTCGTCGCCCGGCTCCGCCGCCAGGTCGGCAGCCCTCGTGCGCGGCCGCCGATCTGTGAGCGGCGGGACGTCCTCGAGCGCATCGGACGGCTCCGGGAGCTCGAGCACTCCGTGCGATCCCTCGACCGCCAGATCGAGCGCGCCTGCGGGATCTTCGACGGGTTATCGACCTCACGAGCGGAGGTCCGGAGCCGCATCGCCGAGCTCCGGGAGGGCTTCGCGCGCGCCCGCCGGGGCTTGCAGCGGCGCCCCACCGACCGCCTCTCGGCCGCGCAGCGCGACGCCCTCATCGCCGAGATCGACGCCCTCGAGCGCAGGATCACCACAGCCGAGCGCTTCCCTTGCGGCGCTCCACAGCTTCGCAACCTCTTGCGTCATGCGGACACGATCGGCCCGCAGGGCGCACACCCCGCTCTCGAAGCAGGACGGGCGGTCGTTCGCGTCTGCAGCGATCTCCGCTACAGCCAGCTCGCGCCGACGCTCGATCAGATCCGAAACGGCCTGGACGAGCTCGAATCGCTCGTCCATCAACACGTCGCCGCGCAGCAGCGCATCATCGAAGCGTTCGAACGTGGTCGTTCACGTGACGGCGTCCCCTGATGGCGCGCCTTTCACGCGGGCTTCGAGCACCCGGCGCAGCGTCTCCACGAGCTCCGAGGTGCGCACGGGCTTGGTGAGCACGGCATCGGCGAAGCTCGTGTCCGCGTTCGCCGAGTACCCCGAGAGGATGACGATGGGCAGGCCCCCACGCTCACGGAGCGCCCTTCCGAGCTGCGCTCCGCTCATCTCGGGCATCATCATGTCGACGATCGCGATGTCGAAATGCTCGCCTTCGGTCGCCGCGAGGGCCTCCGCCCCCGTCGCGAACGCAAGGCAACGCGCACCGGCTCCTTCGAGCATCCGCTGCAGGCCTCGACGGACGGCGTCGTCGTCGTCGACGAGCAGCACCCGCGCGTCCAACCCGACCTCCGTGGAAACCGGCAGCGGCGTGGGTCGGGGCCTCGCGTCCGGTGCGAT
>JALVDI010000087.1 GCA_027009115.1 Polyangiaceae bacterium
CGATTCTCATGGAGGGCCTGCGACGGGTTGACGAATGGCGGCTCATCGAGGAGCAGGTGAGCTCCTTCGATCTCGTGCCAACCGTCGACGCCTTGGCGCTCGCGGACGTCGATCGGAGTCGCCTGAGCGCCGAGGAGCGGGCGGTCCTCGAAGCGATCGACGGTCGCCGTACAGTTCGCGAGATCGTCGACGCCACGAGGCTGGCTCGCTTCGATGCCTGCAAGGTTCTCTACCAATTCCTCTCGAGCCGCGTCGTGCGCGTCTGACACCCTGCACCGGTTGGTGATCGCGCCTGGCCGACGCAGCAGGGTGCGGCGCGGCAGAGTGCGACGCGGCAGAGTGCGGCGCGGCAGAGTGCGACGCGGCAGAGCGGCAGAGCACGAGGGCGTAGGGGCGCGTTCCCGGGCGCGAGGCGCTTGACCGGGCCGCTGAGGCGAATTCCGAGCTCAGGCTCCGCCGATGAGGCCCGAGTGTTGACGCAGGTGCATGGCTGCCTCCGAGGTCCAGAAAGCGAGCAGGTCAGCGATCGCCTCGCTCTCGTGGACGAGCGTCGCCCCGCTGAGCGCGCTGAGTTCCCGCTCCGTGCGGCGCAAGACCTCCACGCACGCGGCGAGATCGTCGGAGAGCAGCGCCGCCACCCGGGTAGCGGTCCGACGCGCGGCGCGCGCCCAGCGATCGAGGTCGACGCGACCCGCCTCGACATAGCGGGCGGCGGTCTCCTCGAGGGCCTTGCGCTGTTTGCGCGAGAGCGCCTTGTGCAGCTGCTTGGCCTGTGCGTCGAGGACTTCCTCGCTCGTGAGGCCGGTGCCGTGGCGAGGGTCCACACTCCGGGCTGCGGAGCTCAGCAGTACTTCGAGCTCCCGCGGGGTGAGCTTGTCGACGGCGGAGAAGCCACGCGCGATCTGCACGAGCGGTCGCGCGAGCAAGAAGACCTGCTGAGCCAAGGGAAGCTCCGCGACGGCCGCTGGGACGACGATCATCACCGGGTTGCCGAGCTCGGTGCCCATGCCTCGCGCCCGCGTGCGATGCACGAAGAGCTCGTAGTTGGGCACATCGAGGATGGCCGCGAGCTTGTCCGTGAGCGCCCGCAGCGGGTGGCCGGTCCGGGTCGTCAGCTTGTCGCGCGTCGAAAGCCCGTAGCTCTCCAGGTCCGGGGGATAGAGTTTCGGCAGCGCGCTCTCGATGCACCGCAGCAGAGCACCTGCCGCCTGCTGTGCGGGGCGGGGCGTACCAAGTTGCTCGAGGACCGGGCCCAGCGAGCCGGGGCGGGCAGCAGCGGGTCGCGGCGGGCTCGCGGCGCGCAGCGTCCGGTCCGTCTCGCTGGCCGTGTCCAACACGAGCAGAGGATCGGTGGCGAGGCGCGCCTCCACGGGGCGTTCGGTGGCGGCGTAGGTGCGCGCAAGCTCGCGCCACACGTCCGAGCGCGTGGGGTCCTCGGCGGCGAGCGCCTGCAGAACCGCGACCGCCTCGGACGCCCTGCCGGCGATGCGCAGGCGGCTGGCGAGCTCACGGCGGAGTCCCGGGTCGTCGGTGAGCTCGGCCCCGCGTTGCAGCAGGTCCAGCGCCGCCGCCGGCCGCTCCAGGAGGTCCGAGAGCACCCGACCCATCTCGACGAAGGTCGGCCCGGCGTCGGCCTCCGGCAGCGACTGGAGGTGCCGTTGCAGCGCGCTCAGATACTGTTCCCACCGTTCGGGGGAGTCGCACAGCGCCTTGTACTCAATGGCCGACTCCGACCCTGGTCCCTCGATGGCGACGGCCTCCTGGAGTGCGCTGGCCGCCGCGTCGTGGTCATGGCGTGCGCGCTCGAGCCGCGCGACACGCAAGAGCGCGTCGGCGCGACCTCTGGCTTCGGTGGCGACCGCCGCGAGGCGACGCGCGGCTGCGAGCGCGTCGTCGGTTCGGCGTTCGCGTTCGTGAAGGTCGGCGAGGCGGGTCAGCGCTCGGACGTTGTCGGGGTCGACCTGGAGCACGGCCTGGAGGCTCACGAGGGCTCGGGCGCGGTCGCCGAGCCGCGCGCTCCACAGCTCGGCCAGCTCGAGGTGTGCGGCCTGGAGCGTGTCGTCGTCGGGCGCGAGCTGAACGATTCGCGACAGCGTTTGTGCCGCTTCGCTCCACTCGCTCTCGCGTATGAGGTAGTCCGCGAGGGCGCGCAGAGCCGGCACATGGTTGGGGGAGGCCTGCAGAACTCGGCGTAGCGAGGCGATCGCTTGCGACGGATGGCCGAGGGCCTCGCCCTCCAGGCGCGCTGCATCGAGCCAGAGCTCGGCTGCTCGCGGGGCGTCGGCCTGGGCTGCAGCCCGCTTGAGCAACTCGACGAGGCGTCGCTTCTGCTCGGGGGTCGCCGAGAGGCGGAGCAGCCCCTGAGCGGCCTCCGGAGAGTTCGGGTCGTGTTCAAGGGCCTGCTCGAGGTCCGCCAGAGCCCCCTCGGTGTCCCCGAGCCGGTCGATCCGTACGACGGCGCTCTGGACGAGGAGCTCGGCTTTCTCGGCCGGCGCCGGAGCCATCGCTGCGAGCCGCCGTGCGCTCTCGGCGAGGAGGGATGGATCGTCGGCCCGGGCGGCTGCCCGAGCGAACCCGTGCGCGGCGGCGAGAGACTCCGGGTCGTCCTCCAGAGCGCGGCGGAAGGCGTCGAGCGCCTCGTCGCGGCCGAGAGCCTCCAGGCTTTCGCCGAGGCGCGTCCAGTGGCTGGCGCGCAGCGTCGGATCCTCGAGCAGCTCGGCCCAGCGCCGGTCGACGTCGGCGAGCAGCGCGGGGTCCCCCGTGGTGAGCGCGATGGCTTCAAGCCCTCGAAGCGCGTCCGGGTGAGTGGGGGCCAGCGCCAGCACGGAGCGCCAGGCCTCGGCGACCTCCGACGGCTCACCCAGCTTGCGCGCTTCGAGGAGCCTGGCTCGTGCTTCGAGCGCCGCGATGCGAGCGGCCCGGTCCGTGAACGTCCGGCCTTGCGACGCATGGAGGTCGGCGAGCTGTGGCCATGCGCCCACGCGCCGATAGAGGTTCTCGAGCGCAAGCACGGCCCCAAGGTGCTCCGGCTCGTCGGCGAGGACTGCTTCGAAGCACGCGATGGCTTTGCGCGGCTCGTTGAGCTCGCCGGCTTGGAGCTCGCCGCGGCGAACGAGGGCGTCGACGCGCAGGCGCCGATCCTCGGCGTTCTCTGCCTCCGCCTGGAGGTCCTCGGCGAGAGCACCCCAGTCCTTCTGGTGCACCCGCAGCCGCGCCACCGCGTCCCGTGCGGGCCGATGGTCCGGCACATGGGCGAGGGCCTCCCGGTACGCAGCCAGGGCCTGGTTGGGTTGGTTCAGGCGCTCCTCGTAGAGGAGCCCGATCGCGCAGGCGGTCTGTGCCCGCTCTGTCGGATCGTCCAGAGTTTCGGCTCGAGCTCGGAGCACCTCCAACAATGCAGGCCAGTCTCCCCGCGCTCTCAGGTGTTGCGTCAGCGCGCGTATCGCCGGGCCATGTCCCGGGTCGATCGCCAGCGCGCGGCGAGACAGCTCCACGGCCTCGTCTTCTCGGCCAATGCGCTCACGGCAGAGGTCGGCCATCTCGTCGAGGAGCGCGAGGGCCTGCGGTTCATCCTCCAGGAGCTCGAGCTCTTGCCGATACACGGCCAGCAGGTCGTCCCATCGACCGAGCTCCTGATAAATCTGACCCAGGCTGCGCAGGGCGGGTCGGTAGCGATCGCAAACCTCGAGCACGCGGCGGAAGAGGGCGAGCGCTTCGTCCGTCTCGCCCAGCTGCCGGTGCCGCACAAGGCCGGCGCGGTGAAGGAGGCCGACCAAGCGGTCTTCGCTCTCTCGCTCTCCGGCCAGCGCGGCTTCCGTTTCGAGCGCCTCAGCGAGCTCGCGGTAGCGTCCCGCCCGTTCCGCGGCCCGCTGCAGCGCCTGGATTGCCTGGAGGTGGTCGTGTTGGATCTTGAGCAGGCGTTGATAGGCGTGAACGGCTTGCGCGGGTTCGTCGAGCAGCTCCTCCTGGATGGTCCCGATGGTGAGCAGGTGCGCCACCGATTCAGCATCCGTCGACGACGTCTCGAGCGCTCGCTCGTGAAGCTGGACGAGCTCACGGTGGCGCTGTGTCCGCGAGAGGAGGCGAGCGAGCCCCCGGAACGCGGCAGGGTAGGTCGGTTCGATCGCCAGGGCCTTACGGTAGTGTTCGATCGCCGCATCGGTCTGCTGAAGCTTCTCCTCGTGCAGCTCGGCTACCCGAACCCGCGCTGCGGCCCGTCGGCGCCGGTCACGGGCGTGCTCGGCTTCGCCCAGGTGCAGGCGGATGAGCTCGGACCAGCGTTCCTCAGCGGCGTAGAGGGGAGCGAGCGCCTGCACCGTCGGCGCGTGGGCCGGATCGATGGCGAGGGCAGCTTCGTACCAATGGAGCGCCGCCGCGGCGTGCTGAAGCCTCTGTTCGTAGAGCGCACCGATGCGGTGCAAGAGCGGCAGACGCTCCCGGGGTTCCCGGATCCGCTGCGAGAGTGCCTGGAGCACGTCCGCGAGCGCGTCCCAACGCCCGGCCAGCTCGTAGAGTCGTGCGAGCTCCGTGAGCACGAGGGGGTCGTCCCCAACGGTCGAACGCGCTTCTTCGAGGGCGGCGATCGCTTCGCTCCGGTTGCCGAGGCGCTCGGCCTGCAGTTGCGCTACGCGCAGGAGCGCCGCACGGCGGGCGGCAGGCGCTTCGGCGAGCTCGGCTTCGAGGCGGAGCACTCCGATGAGGTCACGCCAGCGGCTCTGGGCGTGGTGCAGTCGTTTCAAAGCGCCGAGAGCCCCGGGCGCGCGCGGGTCCAGGCGCAGCGCCGTCGCGTAGAGCTCCGCAGCGCGCTCTTCGTCACCGAGGTGGGCCTCGACGAGCTGCGCCCGCTCGGCGATCAGCGCTGCGCGGTGCCGCGGGTCGTCGGCGAGGGCGTTGGCGGCTTCTTCCAGCAGGCGCTCGGCGTCTGCGTATCGTTCGTCTTCGAGGGCCCGAGCGATGAGCGAACGGAGGATGACGGGGCTGCCGCGGTCGAGCTCGAGGGCGCTGGTGTAGGCTTGGCGGGCCTCGTCCTTGCGCCCCAGCACGTCCTCGAGCAGCCGCCCGCGCGCGTGCAGTAGCGCAGCCTTGGCGCGCGGATCCGGGGTGAGCCGCGCCTCCGCTTCGAAGAGCGGCAGCGCGGCCTGGTAGCTGCGCCGTGCGAGCAGGGCGCGGCGAGCGCCGCGCACGCTTGGCAGGTGGTCGGGCTGTCGCTTCAGGCTCTCCTGGTAGTGCATCGCGGCGCGACGCGGATCGCTCAGGGGCGACTCGAAAAGGCGCGCCATCTCGTAGTGGAGGCGGCCTGCGCGGCGCTCGTCGGGGTGGGTGCGCAGCTCGGCCTCGCATGCGGCGATGAGCTCTTCGGCGGCGCGGACCGCCCGCGTGGTCGCCGCCTCGCATGGTTCTACCGCGTCGAGAGCTTCGACCTCGAGCGCGTCGACCTCCAGTGCGTCCACGTCGAGCTCCTCGGTGATCGGTTCGGACGCTTCTCTGGCCTGGTGAGCCGCCCTGGGGGGTGGCGGGGGAATGGAGGGACCGGCAGAGCGCTTGCCGCGGGCGCCCGGCGCGCCGGGTGCCGCTGGGCGGTCGACTTCGTCCTCGAGTTCTTCGAGGAGCACATCCATGGTCGAATCGGCGCGCTTCTCCTCTGCCATCGTCGCTCATGATGCCGCCTGCGAATGCGGAACCCCAGCGATTTTCGGCAGCGACCGCGTCCCCCCGAGAGGACTTGTCCGCGCGCTAGGCGACCGCTTCGCGTAGCCGACTTCGGAGCTTCTGTTTCGCGCGCGCTTCGAGTTGCCGCGCGCGCTCGCGGCTTACCCCGAGCTCGCGACCCAAGGCTGCGAGGGTCATTTCGTCTTCGCGGTCGCGCAGCAGCCTGTTCTCCACGATGTAGCGTTCCCGGTTGTCGAGCACCTCGAGCGCGCCGCGAAGCTCGCTGGCGAGGCGCTCTTGCCGCTCGCGGCGCTCGTAGACTTCGTCCTGCCCGGGGCTGTCCCCCACGAGGGTGTCGACGAGGCTGACGCCTTCGCCGTCGAACACCTGGACGTCAAGGGAGATGTCTTTGGCTTCGAGGCGTCGAAGCAGCACCTCCATCTTCTCCGGTGTCGTGTCGAAGCGCTCCGCCATCAGCTCGATTCGTCGGCGCGGGTCGGGCTCGATCGACGCGACGCGCGCGCGTTCGCGCCGGAGGCGAAAGAAGATCTTGCTCCGGAAGGGACCGCTGCCGGCGCCCACGAGGCTCGTCGAGCGCACCACAGCCTCCAGGACGAAGGCGCGGATCCAGTAGCCGGCGTAGGTCACGAAGCGTGTGCCGCGGTGCGGGTCGAACTTCTTGACGGCGGTCACCAGCCCGATGTTCCCCTCGGCGATGAGGTCGGTCAGCGGGATGCCGTAGCGGCGGTACTGGAGGGCGACGGCCACGACGTAACGCAGGTTGGCTTCGACGAGTCGGTTCGCAGCCTCCTGGTCGCCACGCTGCACGCGAAGCGCCAGCTCGTGCTCCTCCTCGCGCGAGAGGAGCGCGATGGCGCGTACCCGCTCGATGTACCGCTCGAGCTCCGGGTCCTTTGAGTAGGCCACGACGAAGTCCTTGGTTCTTACCTTACGTAACGTTATGCTTGGGGTCAAGCCGTGCTCGCAGCCCCGTCGTCTGCTCTGACGTCGGGGTCCTCCGCACGTTACGTCCAGGGTCTTCCCTCGAAGCTGGACCCGCAGCCGCAGGTCGATTTCGCCTGAGGCCGAGGTTCAGGCGCTGAAGCTGGACCCGCAGCCGCAGGTCGATTTCGCCTGAGGCTGAGGTTCAGGCGCTGAAGCTGGAGCCGCCGCAGGTCGATTTCGCCTGAGGCTGAGGTTCAGGCGCTGAAGCTGGAGCCGCCGCAGGTCGATTTCGCCTGAGGCTGAGGTTCAGGCGCTGAAGCTGGACCCGCAGCCGCAGGTCGATTTCGCCTGAGGGTTGAGGAACTTGAAGCCCGCCCCATAGAGCCCCTCGACGTAGTCGATCTCGGTGTCTTCCAGGTATTGGTAAGACATGTAGTCGACGTAGATCGGGATCCCGTGGCTCTCGAAGCGCTGGTCGCGGTCCGTCGTCTCGTCCTCGAAATAAAGGTCGTAACTGAAGCCCGAACAGCCCCCACCGATGACGCGCACGCGGAGGCCCTGGTCTCCGAGCTTCTCCGCCTCGCGGATCTCTTTCACTTTCTCGGCAGCTTTGGTCGTGAGCGCGATCATGATCCCTCTTCGATCTGACGTTGCGTAATCTAAGGTGTCTCGCCGAGGACCGCCAGCACTTCGAGAGGCCGCCCGCCGATTTCCAGGCCACCGGTCTCCAGGGCCTTGCGTTTGACGAGCGCCAGGCCACGTTCACCGGCCCGGCTGGTCACCCGCCCCACGCTTCGGCCGCCGGCGCAGATCTCGGTCTCGGTCGTCTGTGGGAGCCGCACAGCGACCAGTCGCTTGGGCGGCTTGCCTCGGTCGCGCAGCATCACGACCGGCTCCTGCCCGACGTAGCAGCCCTTGTCGAAGCTGACGGCGTGAAGGAGGCCGGCTTCCTGCGGCAGGGTGTCCAATCCGAAGTCGACCCCCAAGCGCGGGATACGGGCCTCGACGCGGGCCCGCTCCCAGTGGGCCGTGTCGAGTTCTTCCCAGCCGGCGCTCGCGTCGGCCAAGGCGCGCGGCGAGCCGACCAAGTCCCACCCCGGCTCGCCGAGGCGGCGGGTAGGCCATGCCGGGCCCGCCGGCGGGGGCTCGGGGCCCAATACATGGAGGACGGCCGCGTCCGACATCTCCAAGGTGACGTCCTCCATGACGAGGTATCGCTCCAGTCGCTCCTGGGCGGACGCCGCCGCCTCGGCGGGGAGCAGTACCCGCAGCTCTCCCTCGGCTTCCAGGATCCAGGCGTCGCTCACGATCTTTCCGCCGGGGGTCAGGATCAGGGCGTAGACCGGACCGTCCGCGATCCGCCCCAGGTCGGCGGTGATCTGACCCTGGAGCCAGCTGTGGGCGTCGGGCCCGGCCACCCGCAACACGCGCGCGTCCAGCCGGTGATAGGTTCGTCGGTCCACAGCAGCGTTCTGGGTCGCCCGACGGAGCGTGGCAAGGCGGCGCACACGCCACGTGAACACAAGTTCTCACGAAGCCTCAAAACCGCTGGGCCGCCTTGGGGGGCGGTTTCGGCCGCCTGGCGTATGCTTTGCTAGGCTGTTTCCCGGAGGCACCGCATGCGAACTCTCTCCCTCACCCTCTCCTTCGGCCTCGTCGCCGTCCTCGCCCGAGCCCAAGCTCCAGCGGTCGACGCTGACGGCGAGGCGGCCATGCTCGAGCGTATCAACGCGCTGCGGACCGAGAACGGGGTCGCGCCGCTGGTTCGACACCCCGGCCTCGACGCGGCGGCGCGGGCGCACAGCGTCGACATGGCGGCTCACCGGGAGCTCGTGCACGTCTCTGCCCGCACGGGAGACCCAGCCCGGCGCGTCCAAGAAGCGGGCGTGCGTACCACGCGTGTCGCCGAGAACATCGCTCGTCATGGCAACACGCTCGGCGCGCACGACGCGATCTTGGGGAGCGACGCGCACCGCAGCCAGCTCCTCGATCCAACCTTCACCCACATTGGCCTGGCGGCCGTCAGCGGCTCCGATGGCATGTACATAACCCAGGTCCTGGCGACGCTCGCGGCTCCTCCGGCTGCGGAGCTTCCACCACCTTCGGTGGCCGAGGTGGAGGACGCCTCCTCGCAGCCGGAGCCGGTCCAGGCGCCCTCGGACGCGGCCCGGCCGGCGACGCCCTCCACGCCCACTTCGGAGGCCGCTGCTCCTGCGAGGTCCGCGTCGGGGGACGCGGCGAATCAGGCCGCGGCGAATCAGGCCGCGGCGAACCAGGCCGCGGCGAACCAGGCCGGGCGAGCTCCTACGATGCGCATGCCTCGCGCGCATCGACGGGTCGCGGGCTACTGGATTCAGCAGGGGGGACGCTGGTGGTACTTCCCGGTTCCGCCCGGCGCGCGTCCGGGACAGGTGCTCTCGCCCGATCCGTCCGTTCAAGGTCCGCCCCCGGGTTACCGGCCCCAGTCGGCGCGGCGTCCCTTGGTGCGGCCGACCCAGCCCCCGCCCCCGGTCCGTTACCGGACGCGGCCGGCGTCGCCGCGGACCACCATCTACTGGTACTGAGCCCCGCTCAATCGGAAGGGGCGAGCCGCAGGATCCCGGCACGTAGGCGGCGTGGACCGTCGCGGGCGGTCAGGACGAGTGCCCCACTCGGGTCGAGCCCGACCAGCCTTCCCGTCACTCCGTCACAGCTCACCACGGCGCCTCGCCACAGCAGCCGCTGGTCGACTTGCCGAACGACCGCGGGGACGCCGTCCTCCCGCAGCGCTCCGAGGCTCTCCTCGAGCTCGCCGAGCAGCGCTGCGAGCACGTCTTCGCGCCGCGCCGTGGCCCCGTGCTCGTGCAGCGAGGTCGCTTCGATCCCCTCGGGCCAGCGCTCGTAGCCCACGTTGACGCCGAGACCCATCACGACGTCTCGGGGGCGGCCGGTGGAGCGCGCCTCCACGAGGATGCCGGCGGCCTTCCGCGCCGGGGTTCCCAGCCAGACGTCGTTCGGCCACTTGATCTTGGCTGGCGCGCGGACGAAGCGTTCGAGGGTCCGAGCGACGGCGAGCCCCGCTGCGAGGGTCAGGCCTTCGACGCCGACATCGCGGAGCACGACCGAGAAGGTGAGGTGACGCCCTGGGGCGGCGCACCACCGTCGCCCGCGGCGTCCCCGCCCTTGGGTCTGCGCGTCGGCGATCACCAGGTGCCCGTGGGGCGCTCCCCGAGCCAAAGCGTCGTGCGCGGCGTCCATGGTGGACGGGAGCTGTTGGTGGACCGCCAGGTCACGGCCCAAAGCCTCGGCAGCGAGCTGCTGCCGGAAGCGGCTTGCATCAAAGGAGCTCACGAGAGCCAGTCGAGGCCCAGATCCGCCGCCGGGGCCGAGTGGGTGAGGGCCCCGGCGCTGATGACGTCGACGCCTGCCTCGGCCAGCACGCGCACCCGCTCCGGTGTGATGTTGCCGGAGGCTTCGACCAGGGCGCGCCCGGCGACCTGGCGCACCGCTCGTCGGACGGCCTCGTCGTCGAAGTTGTCGAGCATGACGACCTCGGCGCCGGCGGCGAGGGCTTCGTCGAGCTGGGCGAGGGTGTCGACCTCGCACTCGATGCGGCTCGTGTGCGGTGCATGGGCCCGCGCCGCCTCGATCGCGGCCCGCACGCCGCCGGCGGCCGCGATGTGGTTGTCCTTGATGAGCACCGCCGACGAGAGGTCCTCCCGATGGTTGTGGGCGCCGCCACAGCGGACGGCGTAGCGTTCCAGAGCGCGCAGCCCCGGCGTGGTCTTCCGGGTGTCGGTGACGCGGCAACGGGATCCTTCGGGGAGGGCGTCGACGTAGGCGCGGGTCAGGGTTGCGATGCCGCACATGCGTTGCGCGAAGTTGAGGGCCACGCGCTCGCCGAGCAGCATGGAGCGGGCAGGGCCGACCAATTCGGCCGCGACCTCACCGGCCCCGAGGAGGTCTCCGTCGGAGGCGCGGGGCACCACCTGGACGCTCGGGTCGATCCGCCGAAAGACCGCCTCGATGACCGGGAGCCCGCTGAGGACGAGGGGGCGGCGTGCTCGGAAGGCGGCGCGCCCGTGCGCGTCTGGGGCGACCGTGGACTCCGTGGTCACGTCGCCGCGGGCGATGTCCTCTTCGAGGGCGACGCGGACGATCCGATCGAGCACGAGCGAGGTCGGAGGTTGGAGGGCCATGGCGGCCAGATATCATCGCCAGCGGGCGACTGGCCACCCCCGTCGGAGCGCGCACCAGCGCAGCCGGAAGTCCGGGTTGACGACCCGCGGCTGCCCGACCCGCTCGAGCATCGGCAGATCGCTCACGCTGTCGGTGTAGAAGACGCTACGGGCCAGGTCCACGCCGTGGCGGTGCGCCCATCGCTCCGCGGCGGCCACCTTCCCCGGGCCGTAGCACAGCCGAAGGCAGCGGCCGGTGAAGCGCCCGTGTTCCACCTCGAGCTCGCTGCACAGCACGTGCTGGATGCCGAGGTCGCGAGCGAGGGAGGCGGTGGCGTACCGTGTCGACGCGGTCAGGATCACGAGAACGAAGCCTTCCCGTCGGCAAGCCTGGACTGCGGCTCGCGCGTCTTTGCTGACATGCCCGCGCAGCTCCGCCGCCCACCACCGCTCCATCTCCCGCGCGAAGACCGACTCCTGGACGCCCGCGAGGGTCGCGACAGCGCCCCGGCTGATCTCTTCGGGGTCGATCACTCCGAGTGCGTACTGCGCGACCCAGCGCGCGACGCGCAGGAGGTCGCGGACACTCGCCTCGCCTCGTTGGTATTGCCAACGGGCGTAGCGGGGCGCCGTGTTCACGCGTAGCAGCGTCCGGTCCATGTCGAAGAACGCCGCTCGCTTCATCGCAGCCACCCCGTTACGAGGATCTCCGAGTAGATGTTGCTCAACGCGTGCAGCGCGATGGGCGCGCCGATTCCTCCGCGCCAGGCACGCAACCAGCCGAAGAGCAACCCCGGAAAGAAGACCGCGAGGCGCGCAGGGTTGGCGTCCACGACGAAGTGGATGAGGGCGAAGAGGGCAGCCTGCCCCAGCCAGGCAGCCGGGTGGAGTTGCACTCCGAGCCACCGGCGGCGTGCCGGGCCGAAGTGATCGCTCAGCCGCGTCTGCACGTAGCCTCGGTAGAAGGCCTCTTCGGGGAGGCCGACGACCAGCACCTGCGCGGCGGCGAAGGACAGGAAGTCGTCCGGGAGCCGGAGCACGAAGGGGTGGGAAGGTCCGTGCCAGAGGGCGAAGCCAAGAGCGAACGGTGGGAAGACGAGCGCCGCCAAACCGACGGCGACGCCGAGCTCCCGGAGCGCCGAGGGGAGGCCCCGGCGAACGGTGCGCGCCAGGTCCCACAGCCCGAGGGGACCCGGCGTTTCGTCTTCGCGGGCTGGAAGCAGCAGACCTCCGACCGCGATGCCAAAGCGTTCGACTCCGTGGGGTTCGCGCTGAGCGAGGCGAAGCGCCGCGAACAGGAAGATCGCTCCGACGGCAAGGTGAACGAGCTCGTCGAAGGGAGGGATCGCTCGCAGCCGAGTCACGGCGAAGGTCGCGGAGATGACCGCGGCGTTGACCAGGAGGACCTCACGGAGGGGCGAGCCGGCCGCCATCGGGGACCCATAGCAAAGAAGGGCGCCCCTCGCTTGCGGCCCGACGGCGGCCGGCCAATGCTGCGAGGTCCATGGTCGGACGCTCGACGAGGGAGGAGAGCCGGTGATCTCGGAGGCGGTCCTCGCCGAGATCCGTGAGCGGGTCGACATCGTCGCGCTCATCGGCGAGTTCGTCCGCCTGAAGAAGTCGGGGGTGAGCTTCAAGGGGTTGTGCCCGTTCCACAACGAGAAGACGCCCTCGTTCTACGTCCATCCTCGCCGGCGCTTCTTCCACTGCTTCGGGTGCCAGGCGTCCGGCGACGTTTTCAGTTTCTTGATGCGGGCGGAGGGGATCTCGTTCCCGGAGGCCGCCCGCCTCCTCGCCGCCCGAGCCGGCGTCGAGATCCCCGTCGAAGACCCCGAACGCGACGCGGCACAGCGCCGCGAGCGCCAGCGAGAGGAGCGTTACGCAGCGATTACGGAGGCGGCAGCGGGCTACTTTATCTCGCAACTCGACGAGCACCCGCTCGGTGCGACGGCCGTCGAGGCCTGGCGCGCCCGCGAGATCCGTGATGAGACGGCGCGCGCCTTTCGACTGGGTTACGCGCCGGCCGCCTGGGACGGTCTCGTGGGATTCTTGCGACAGCAAGGTTGGTCTCCATCGGATGTCGAGGCCGTCGGGCTCATCGTCCCACGGCGGGGGGGGAGCGGTTACTACGACCGCTTCCGCCATCGCCTGATGTTCCCGATCACCGATCATCAGGGCCGCATCGTGGCGTTCAGTGGGCGCCTCCTCGACCTGCCGCCTGGAGCGAAAGCACCGACCGAGTCGGGCGCCAAGTACATCAACAGCCCCGAGGGGCCGCTCTACAGCAAAGGCAGGGTGCTCTTCGGTCTCTACGAGGGGCGCGTGTCGATCCGGCGGGAAGGCTGGGTGCTCCTCTGTGAGGGAAACTTCGACCTCTTGGCGCTGCACCAGGCCGGCTTCAGCAACGCCGTGGCGCCGATGGGAACGGCTCTGACTTTGGACCAGGGCAAGCTTCTCAAGCGCTTTGCCGAACGAGCGGTGCTCCTCTTCGATGGCGACGCCGCCGGACGACGGGCGGTCCGCGCGGCGTTCGATGTGCTTGCGCGGGTCGGGATGCCGGCCCAGGTCGTGACCCTGCCCGCGGGCGCGGACCCCGACCTCTTCCTCCGCCAGGAAGGAGCCGGCGCTCTGCGTGCGCGCATCGACGCCGCCAAGGGCATCGTGGAGCACCTCATCGACGAGGCCGCCGCGTCGGCCCGGAGCGCGAGCGACAAGGCGCGGGCGATCGCGCGGTTGGGGGCTGTCCTGGTCAAGGTGGACAACCCCGTCGAGGCGCGTCTCTACGTCGAGCGCATCGCGCAGAAATTTGGCGTCGGCGATGTGGAGGCGGTGCGGCGCCAGCTCCGGAAGGGGGCTCGCGGCCGCCGGGAAGAAGTCGTCGCCGAGACGCCCCCGGGCGGGCGGTCAAGCCCCGAGCGGCCGCTTCCGCCCCTCGAACGGGACCTGGTCGGCGTTTTGCTTGACCTGCCAGGCCTCATCGAGAGCCCCGAGGCAAGGAAAATCGGCGAGCTTTTGACGAGTCCCGAACTTCGCGCCATCTTTCAAGCCATCTCGGTCCTCGTGGAGGAGCGGGGTGGGGTGGAGACACAGGCGCTGCTGGCTGAAGCAGAAGGAAACCCGGCACTGGGATGGGTGAGAGGGCGGCTGGCGAGACCAGAGCACGAGGACGAGCGAGGGGGGCTGGAGCAGCTCCGCGCGGCCTTGCCTGTGCTCGAGCGCAAGTGGCTCCGGCACCGCCTGGCGGTGCTCAAGCGGGAGATCCTGGCAGCGCAGGCAGCTGGGGACGACGCTCTGGCCGCGCGGCTCAGGGCGGAACATGTGGCGCTTTTGCACAGCGCGCGTAAGAAGAAGGGCTCGAGAGGTAAAGATGGCGACGAAAGCTCGCGTTTCGAAGACCACGGCGCGTAAGACGACGAAGAAGTCGAGCCCCAAGGCAAAAGCCACGCGGAAGAGTCCGACCAAGGCGAAGGCGAGCAAGCCTCGCGCTGCGCGGAAGGCGAGCGCGCGGGCGAACGGGGCGCGAGCCCGCGCCGTTTCCTCACCTCCCGTCGAGTCCGCGCCGGTGGAGGCAGTGGCGGCGGACCCAGGCAAGCGTTCGCGCTCTCGGCGTTCGCGCAAGCCCAAGGACCGAAAAGAGGTTCAGCTGCTGCTCGAGCGCGGGCGCGTCAAGGGGTTCCTCACCTACGACGAGATCAACGAGGCGCTCCCGCCGGACGTCGTGTCGTCCGATCAGATCGACGAGCTGATGATGCGCGTGCGGAGCGAGGAGATCGACATCGTCGATTCGGCCTCCCAGGCTCGCCGACGGGAGGGGCTGTTCAAGGCGGCGCGTAGCAGCTCCAAGAAGCGCGACTCGATTATGCCGCCCGCCAGCGATCCCTACACGAACAAGTCCAACGACCCCGTGCGCATGTATCTGCGCAAGATGGGTTCCGTCTCGCTCTTGACCCGCGAGGGCGAGGTCGAGATCGCCAAGCGCATCGAGGAAGGGGAGAACAAGGTCTTCGAGGTCATCCTTGATTCGCGGGTAGGCGTTGCAGAGATCATCGAGATCGGCGAGGCGCTCAAGAAGGGCAAGCTGCGCACCAAGGACGTCATCAAGGACATCCCCGAGGGCGAAACGGACGAGGAGACCCGTGCTCGCGTCGGTCGCTACATCGACAAGGTCAAGCGCTTCGAGTCGCAGAACATCAAGCTTCTCGAGGAGCTCGATGGCTCCAAGCGGCTCGGTGAGCGCACCCGCAGGAGCCACCGCGAGAGCCTCGAGAAGACGCGCCAGGAGCGGATCGCCGTTCTGCGGGCGATCGGTCTCCACAAAAAGCAGATCGACAAGGTCGTCTCGCGCATCAAGGGTTATATCCGCCGCGTGGAGCGGGCGGAGCGCGCCATCCTCGACGCCCAGGAGCGTTGCGGCGGTCTCGACCTCAAGGACATTCGCAAGAAGATCCGCGACCTCGAGAACGATCCGGCCGCCGCGAAGCGCTTCCTGAAGAAGACGGGGGCGTCGATCGAAGTGCTGCGGATGGCGGAGGAGTCGATCAAGGAGGCCCAAAAGGCGGTGCGCAAGGTGGAGGAGGACATGGGTCAGCCCATCGACGTCCTCTACGCGACCTACCGCGAGCTGAGTCAGGGGGAGCGTCAGGCAGAGCGCGCGAAGGCGGAGCTCGTCGAGGCCAACCTTCGCCTCGTGGTGAGCATCGCGAAGAAGTACACGAACCGCGGGCTCCAGTTCCTCGACCTGATTCAGGAAGGGAACATCGGGCTCATGAAGGCGGTCGACAAGTTCGAGTACCGTCGCGGATACAAGTTCTCGACGTACGCGACCTGGTGGATTCGGCAGGCCATCACGCGCGCGATCGCCGATCAGGCGCGGACGATCCGGATCCCCGTGCACATGATCGAGACGATCAACAAGTTGCACCGCACGACTCGCTACCTCGTGCAGGAGCTCGGCCGCGAGCCGACCCCGGAGGAGATCTCCGAGCGTATGGAGATGCCGCTGGAGAAGGTTCGCAAGGTGCTGAAAATCGCCAAGGAGCCCATCAGCCTCGAGACGCCCATCGGCGAGGAGGAAGACTCGCACCTTGGAGACTTCATCGAGGACAAGTCCGTGGTGTCGCCTGTGGAGGCGGTCATCAACGGCAACATCGAGGAGCACACCCGCCGCGTGCTCAAGACCCTGACGCCCCGCGAGGAGAAGGTTCTCCGGATGCGTTTCGGGATTGGGGAGAAGAGCGACCACACTCTCGAGGAGGTCGGGCAGGACTTCGAGGTGACCCGAGAGCGGATTCGGCAGATCGAGGCCAAGGCGCTGCGCAAGCTGCGCCATCCCAGCCGCAGCAAGCAGCTCCGATCCTTCATGGAGAGCTGAGAGCGCACCGTTTCCGTTTGTGCGCTGCCGCGATCGGTTCCAAGCTCGACTCGTTCATGTGGGCCCATAGCTCAATGGTTAGAGCCGCCGGCTCATAACCGGCTCGTTCCTGGTTCGAGTCCAGGTGGGCCTACCGGGCGCGGGCGGGGACGACCCGTCCGCGCCGTTCCATTCCCGGGGTCGTCGGCATCGGGCACGCGTCCTTGCGACGAGCCCGTGCCCGCAAGCTTGCGCGCCCGTCGAAGGCACGGTAAAGCGCCGCTGTCTGCGTGACGTTCTTGGAGGTAGATAGCGTGCGA
>JALVDI010000088.1 GCA_027009115.1 Polyangiaceae bacterium
CGACCGCGGCGCTCTGGGCCTGAAGGGTGGACTGCTGCTCGGCGGAGATGTCGGCGCGCGCCTGGGCGAGGGCCTCCTGCTGCTGGCGCTGGGCCTCGGCGTTGGCCGCGCTCTGCTCCTGCTCGGCCTCCGCGAAGGCCTTCGCCTTGTCCGCCTCGAACTGCGCCTCCCCCTGCTCGAGCGCGGCGGTGCCCTCCGCGAGGGAGGCGGACATCGCGTCCTGCTGCTGGGCGTCGAACGCGGCCTGGGCCACCGCCATCTGGGCGGGTCGGCTGGCCCCCGAGCGAGGCTCCGATCAGCGCTTGGGCTTCACGGTGGACTGGATGTGCTCGAGTACGAGGAGACTCTTCGGGTCTGTCGGTGTGATGACCACCTCGATCTGGTCCGGTGCGGGCAGCCGGAATCGCTCCCCATCCCGGAAGACCCAACGCGCCCCCCTGCAGTCCTCGCAGGGCTTCCCGTCGGGCCGCACTGTGGTGCCGAAACAGGTCACGCAAATCACGTACTGAGAAATAATGCGCAGGCGCCCTTCGAAGTTCTTGACGCGGAGCTGGTGGAAGAACCGCGGATCCTCTTCCTCGTCGCGGCTGGTACTCGAGACCCACATCACCCCAATGCGCTCTCCCTTCCATTTGTGCAGGGTGAGCACGAGGATCTTGCGGGGCTTGTATTGCAGCAGTTGGCGTTGCCAACGCTCGAAGTCCTCATCTTTCGGACCCATCTTTCTTCCGCCCACGAGGTCCACGCCGTACTCGTACCGACCAAACGCGTGCTGCCCGCGCTCATACGCGCACTCGTCCCGCTCCGTCAGCTTCTGCACGATGGCCTCGTACTCCGCGACCACGAGTTCCTCCGCGAAGGCCTTCAAGTCATCCAGTGTCATTCCACCCCCAGCCAGTAGTCCATGCCGGTTTCATATTCCAGCGAGTTGTCCTCATTGTTCGCTCCGTGGTACGTTACGGAGTATTTGCAGTTGCTCACGCGCTTCAGGTTGGCGCTGTTTGCCGCGACGTAGCGCCGGAGGAGTTCCCGGCAGGCATCGAGCAGCTCGTCGCGCTCCTCGTCGTCCTCGATGTCGATCCTGGCCTCCCTCGCCGCCTGGTCCACCAGCTCCTCGACGATCGCGTCGGACGTGAGCTCGGCCCACTCCACCGTCACCGTGAGGTCGAGGGAGGTGGCGCCACAACGCTTGTATTGCCGACAGATCTCATCCTCAATCTTGGCCATCACGTTCATGTTGAACCGCGCGCTCGTGGTGATGAGGTTGGCGCTGTCCTTGTACCCCGACCCCCGCAACCGGTCGGGCACCAGGTGGGACGAGTGCTGCGACTGGTTCGGCGTCTTGCGCCCGGCGTTGCCCGTATAACCACGCGCGCCGACGTCGTCGGCCCCCTTGGAGCCCTTCAGCGTCAGGTGCGTCCCCGTGATCGACCGGATCATCTCCTGTTCATCGAACTCGGCCGTGAACTCCGCGTCGCCGAATCCCGTGTACGACACCGAGACCAACTTCTTGTCGACCCGCACCTCCTTCAGATTCTGCGGCAGGTACTTGTCGTGCGCCGTCTTGGTCTCAGTGAGCTTCTTCGTCCACAGCGTCCCGAGCGCGGCGTCCGCGGCGCTCGTCTTCCCCTCGTCCCACACCTCCTCTTCCAGCGCGTCCGCCGGCGCCTTGTACAACCCGCTGCGTGACGTGAACTGCCCCTTCCGGTTGCCCACGTACGCCGGAACGTCGAGCTCCAGCTCCGGGCAGGCGGACTGCTTCGCCGCCCTCGCGCTCGGGATGGCCTGCTCCTGCAGCGCGTGCTGCCCATACGCGCTGCTCCCCAGCACCCGCAGCGTCATGTCGGCGATCCGCGGGTGCCCCGCGAGCTTGGACTTCGCCACCGCCCAGTCCTTGTCCTCCGGAAGATCCTCCGACAACGCCGTGAGCGCCGCCTCGATGTCCGCCTGCGCCTTGGGGTGCGCCACCCCGATCTCGCGCGCGTAGGTCACCAGCGGGTCCTGCGCCTCCTCGACCTCGTCCTGGTACGCGGCGAACAGCTCCGACAGCGACCGCGTCAGCGTGCCCTGGGCCCGCTCCACCTCCGCGTCCTGCTTCGCCTTCGACGCCTCGTCCGCCGCCTGCGCCTCCTCCACCTCCCGGTCCACCGTCGACAGGGCGGTCGTCGCCGAGGACAGCAGCCCACTGGCCCGCTCCCGGTCCGCCGGGCCACCCTGACCGTGCACCTCGCTCGGCTCGTCGTCCAGCCGCTTCCGCCAGTCCGCCAGACGCTCCTTCACCGGCATCGGCGTGCTCGCCACCATCGCCACGCCCGACGCGTCGATGTACTGCCGATGGGACTCACCCGCCGCCGTGAAGGTCACCACCTCCCCGATCTCGCCGTCGTACTCCCCCCCTTCCTCCTCTTCGCCCGCTTCCGACCCCTCGCCCCCGAACCCGAGCTTGCCCTGGATCGCCTCGATCGCCGAGTCGATGCCGTTGTCGATCGCCTCGCGGGTGCCCTCCACCACCGAGCGCACCTTCTTCGCCGTGTTCCCGAGGTTCAGCAGCTTCGCGCACAGGTCGATCGCCACCGGGATCAGGTCCGCCAGCGACGCCTCGATGAGGTTCGCCGCCGCGTCGATCTTGCCGTTCACGAAGTCGTAGATGCTGTCCACCCACGCCTTCACCACCCCGTAGATCGACGCGAACTCGTCGATGACCCACATCGCGAACTGCCAGGCCGCGACGACGGCCTCGAAGAGGAGGCTCACCCCAAAGGTGGACGCCAGCCCGACGATCCACCGGCCCACCACGAGGACCGCCTTCTCCATCAGCCAACTGCCCAGCGCGATGAGGATGTCGTCGACCAGGCTGCCAAGCTCCCCCTTGACGTACTCCCACAGGCCAGCCCAGCCCCCCTCGAGCAGCGCGTCGAGGCCCTCCATGACCTTCTCGACCACGGTGGCGGCGCCCTCGCCGAAGTGCTGCTCCACCTTCTCCAGCAGGTAGGCGCGGTCGAGGTGCAGGATCTGCGCGGCCACGTCGAAGAGCGCGGCGATGCTGAACGCGTCGGGCAGCTCGATGTCCTCCGCGCCCGTGATCCACTCCAGGCCGCCCGCGAGGAAGTGCTTCAGGAAGTTCTCGCCAAACTGCTGGAAGCCCTGACCCAGCGCCTCGATGCCGTTGCGGATGAGGACCATCGGGTCGGCGAGCACCGTGTCCCAGATCTCCGTGATCTTGCCGAAGGTGGCGATGAACTCGTCGTAGTCGATGCCCGCCACCGCGCAGATCGCGCGCAGCGCCATCTCGGCGAGGGTGGCCCAGTCGCCGGTGAGGATGGCGGTGATCAGGGTCTTGTACAGCTCGGCGACCGCCTGCATGGCGGCGATCAGCGCGTCGAGGGCGGCGAGGAGCAGGTCGGCCAGGGCCTGGACGGCGGCCTTCAGGGCCTCGGCGATGGCGTCGAAGGCGGCCAGGAACAAGGCCCGCGCCTCCTCGATGAAGGCGACCAGCGCCGCGGCGAGCTTCGGGAAGATGTCGCCGAGCAGCTCCTGCACCAGCAGGCGGATGACGTCGTAGTAGGCGTTGAGCAGGTCCTTGACGAAGGCCAGCGCGGCGTCGATGAGCTCCTGGGCGAAGGCGACCGCGGCGTCGAGCACGGCGGACACCGCCTCGCGGATCGACGCCCACATGTCCATGATGTCGTCGATGAGCGCGTTCAGCGCGTCCTGCACCGCGGAGACGGCCCGGTCCCACCAGCTCTCCTCCTCGGAGGCGGCCTTGGCCTCGGCCTCCTTGGCCGCCGCCTGACGCTCGCCGTCGGCGACGAGGGCGTCGGCCTCGCCCTGGGCACGGCGGTACTCCGCGCCGATGGCGGCCTGGTCGGCCTGGACCCGGGCGTCGATCCGAGCCCGGGCGCGCTCCTGCTCGGCGGCCATGCGGCCGCGGGCGTCGGCGACCGCGGCGCTCTGGGCCTGAAGGGTGGACTGCTGCTCGGCGGAGATGTCGGCGCGCGCCTGGGCGAGGGCCTCCTGCTGCTGGCGCTGGGCCTCGGCGTTCGCCGCGCTCTGCTCCTGCTCGGCCTCCGCGAAGGCCTTCGCCTTGTCCGCCTCGAACTGCGCCTCCCCCTGCTCGAGCGCGGTGGTGCCCTCCGCGAGGGAGGCGGACATCGCGTCCTGCTGCTGGGCGTCGAACGCGGCCTGGATCAGCGCTTGCGCTTCACGGTGGACTGGATGTGCTCGAGTACGAGGCGGTTCTTCGGGTCGGTGGGCGTGTGGAGCACCTCGATCTGGTCCGGTGCAGGCAGGCGGAATCGCTCCCCCTCTCGGAAGACCCAACGCGCCCCCCTGCAGTCCTCGCATGGCTTGCCGTCGCCTCGCACCGTGGTACCAAAACAGGTCACACAAATCACGTATAGCGAGATCACCCGCAGGCGCCCTTCAATGTTCTTGACGCGGAGCTGGTGGAAGAGCCGCGGATCATCTTCCTTGTGGCTGGTACTCGAGACCCACATCACCCCGATGCGCTCTCCCTTCCATTTGTGCAGGGTGAGCACGAGGATCTTGCGGGGCTTGTATTGCGGCAGTTGGCGCTGCGAGCACTCGAAGTACGATTCATCCAAGTCCCATCCCCGTCCACCGACAAGGTCCACACCGTACTCGTACCGACCAAACTTGCGTCTCCCGCGTTTGTACTTACGCTCATCTCGTTCCATCAGCTTCTGCACGATGGCTTCGTACTCCGCGACCACGAACTCCTCCGCGAAGGCCTTCAAGTCATCCAGCGTCATTCCACCCCCAGCCAGTAGTCAGGCCCAGTCCGTCGTTCCAACGGGTTGCCTTCTTGCTCTATCGCGTTGCTTACGCCATGATACTCCACAACGTAGGTACACTGTTTCACGCGCTTCAGGTTGGCGCTGTTCGCCGCGGCGTAGCGCCGAAGGAGCTCCCGGCAGGCATCGAGCAGATCGTCGAGCTCCTCGTCGTCCTCGATGTCGATCCTGGCCTCCCTCGCCGCCTGGTCCACCAGCTCCTCGACGATCGCGTCGGACGTGAGCTCGGTCCACTCCACCGTCACCGTGAGGTCGAGGGAGGTGGCGCCACAAAGCTCGTATTGCCGACAGATCTCATCCTCAATCTTGGCCATCACGGTCAT
>JALVDI010000089.1 GCA_027009115.1 Polyangiaceae bacterium
GCTCGCCGCCTTGCTGCTCGCCGCTCTGTTGCTCGCCGCCTTGCTGCTCGCCGCTCTGTTGCTCGCCGCCTTGCTGCTCGCCGCTCTGTTGCTCGCCGCCTTGCTGCTCGCCGCCCCCGTTCTGACCGCCCGGGTTGTCGCAGCTCTGCGACTGACTGCTCTGCGGACTCTGCGTCTGCTCCTCAGCGTCTTCTTCCTCGAGCTCCGCCAGACGGCGCCGCACGATCTCGAGGTTCGTGCGCGCGTCCTCATCTCCCTCGTCGAGACGCAGCGCCGCCTCGTAGGCCTCGATCGCGGCGCGCCACGAGCGCTTCGTTGCCTCCCGGTCGCCCGCCTCGAGGGTCTGCTCCCCTTGGCGGAAGCGCGTGTTGCCCAGGTTGTAGTAAATGCTTTGCTGCAGCTGCGGTCGCGCGCCGGTCAGCGCTGCCCGGAGGTCTTCCTCCGCCGCTTCGTAGTCACCCGCGCGGTAGGCCGCGACCCCCGCGTTGAAACGGTGTTGCGCGTCCGCGCTGCGCTCCCAGAGCGTCCGCGCCTCGGCGTAATCCCCTTCCTCGTAGGCCTGCTCGGCTCGCCGCGCCGGTGAATCGAACACCGAACGCACCCAGCTCACGAGGCGCGCACCGATGCCCGGCTCCGCCTCGGCCCTCGAGTCTTGCGCCGCCACCGGTGCCGCGAAGACCACGCCTCCCAGCAGCAGAAGCGCACTCACGACTACCGCGGGGCGGAGGCTCATCGACCGCGGTCGACGTCCCCGACGCAGCCAACGCCAACGCCAACGCCGCTCGCCGATCATCGGCTCCAGCAGGAGCAAGAGCAGCCCCAGCCCAAGCGGCCACTGGAAGCCCTCGTCGTAAACGCGGCGCTCACGGGCCGCCACGGCGTGCTTCGGTAGATGGGACAAGTACCGCGCGTACAGCCGCTCGAGTCCGCTCCCGTCCGAGCCGAGAGGCTCGTACGCACCGCCGGTCACTTCGGCGATCTGCCGCAGGGTCGCTTCGTCCAGCGCCGAGAGTACCGGCTGCCCGTTCTCGTCGCGCACCAGCTCACGCCGCCCGTCGCGACCGACGATGGCGATCGGTGTCGGCTCCGGCGTACCCACCCCCACGGTGAACACGCGGACCCCGTGCTCGGCGGCCCATCGGGCTGTGTCGACCACGTCCCCTTCGAGGTTCTCGCCATCGGTGAGAAGCACCAGCAGTTTGTCGTGGTCCACGTCGCCGTACGCTGCGACCGCCTCGCGAAGTGCGGCGGCGATGTTCGTCCCGCCGCGCGGAATGAGCTCCGTGTCGAGCTCCGCAAGGGAGCTCTCGAAGACCGAGCGATCCAGCGTAAGCGGGCACTGGAGGAAAGCATCGCCCGCGAAAGCGATGAGACCCGCGCGGTCGCCCTCGAACTCCCGCACCAGGTCGCGAACCGCAATCTGCGCGCGGGTCAGGCGGTTGGGTCGAAGGTCGTCCGCCATCATGCTCCGCGAGGTATCGACCGCGAAGACGATATCGACCCCGCGGCGCTGCGCCTCCTCGACGTGGCCGCCCCACACCGGACGCGCCGCCGCAGCAAAGAGCGACGCCAGCCCGAGCGAGAGCAGCCCTAGCTTGAGCGCGCGCCTCGCCGGAGACACGCCGCTGACGAGGCGAGGGCCGTGCAGAGCAAAGCGCTCGAGGGCCCGACGACGACGCCAGGCGGCGAAAGCCGCCAAGGCCCAGAGGCTCACCACGGCTGCCGCGCCGACGACGAGCCACTGAGGAGCGAGAAAGTGAAAGCCTTCGAAGTTCGTGTTCATGGGATCCTCCGGCGGAGCGCAAAGCTCCCCAGCAGTTCGGTCCCCAGCAGCGCGAGTGCCGGGAACAGGAAGAGCGCGAAACGCTCCTCGTGGGTCTCGAAACGTTCGATCGTGCGCTCGGTGGGCTCCATCCGATCGATCTCGGCGTAAACCTGCGCGAGGGTCTCGGTGTCTGTGGCGCGGAAGAAGGCGCCCCCGGTCGTGGCTGCGATGTCGCGCAGCGTGTCCTCGTCGACCTCCACGTCGGCAGTCACCATCCGCACGCGCCCGTTCTCGTCGCGCACGGGGATCTGGGCCTCGCCTTCGGACCCGACACCCACGGTGTAGACTCGGACGCCCATGGCAGCGGCCATGTCGGCGGCCAGGGAGGGCTGGATCTCGCCGGCGTTGTTGACGCCGTCGGTGAGCAGGACGAGCACGCGCGAGTCCGTCTCCTCGGCCGCGTCGTCGCTCAGGCGGTTGACCCCGCTCGCCAGCGCGGAGCCAATCGCCGTCCCGTCCTCGACGAGCCCCGTCTCCAAGCGCTCCAGATTCTGCAGCAGCCAGTCGTGATCGAGGGTCAGCGGGCTCACCAAGTAGGGCCCGCCGGCGAACGCGACGATGCCGATGCGGTCGTTCGGTCGCGCCTCGATGAACTGCGCGACGACGCGCTTGACTGCGTCGAGGCGGCTGGCCGGGTGGCCATCGAGCTGCATGTCGAGCGCTTCCATGGACGAAGAGACATCAACGCCGAGGAGCACGTCGACGCCGCTGGCTTCGATCCGTGATTCGGCGTGGGTGATCTGCGGCCGCGCGAGAGCGACGATCCCGAGGGCCGCAGCGAGGACGCGCGCGATGGGCAGCAGCCCAAACCAGCGACTGCGGGTTGCCCGGGCCGCCTCGCGGGCGATCCCCGTCGAGGAGTAACGCACCGCGGGGGTGCCTCCACGGCGCCCACGGATGAACCACCAGAGCGGAAGCAGGGCGAGAAGCCAGAGAAATTGAGGGTTGGCGAAGTGCATCAGGCGGCCTCCTCGGCCCGGGCCGCGTCCGAGACGTGGCCCGTGTTCGCCCGGGCGGCGCCCGCGGCGGTAGGGGTGGAAAGGGGAGCACCGCCGGCCTCGGTGGGCCCTGCGGCGCTGGGGTTCTCCCTCGCGGCCTCGTAGGTCTGAGCGACGAAGTCGCGGGCCGCGGCGGCGAGGGCGTCCATGGCCTGGCCGGCGATTTCGTAGCCGCCGAACTTGGCCTCGTCGCAGATGCGAAGGAACGTCGCGAGCTCCTCGCGGTGGGCCCGAAGCACCGAGCCTTCGTCCGTCGCGAGGCGCCCGAGCAGCTCCTCGGTCGTCTGCCGCGGTGCGTGGACCTCGAAGCGCTCCTCAACGTACGAACGAAGCGCCTCACTCAGCTCGTCGGCGAATCGCGCAACCTGCCCCTCGCTAGCGAGGCGCCGGGCCGCGTCGATGCGCGCCAACGCCCGCTGCATTGGGTTGCGCGGCCGATGCAGCCAGCGCCAGAGGGCACGGCCGGCGAGGGCCAGCACCAACGCACCGAGCGCCCCCAACGCGTAGGGCAACACGAGCTCCCACCAGGGGGCGGGGTCAAAGATCGGCTCGCGGATGTCGCGGATGTCCTCGGCGCCGGCGCTCGCCTGAGCGAAGAGGGCGGCGGGGCCACTGCACACCGCAAGGGCGAAAGCTGTCTGGATGAACCTCATCATGCTCTCCCGACCCGGCGTTCGAAGAAAGTGGCGAGCCCGGCCACCGGGTCGTCGTCCGTGCTCACCTGCAAGGCGTCGACGCGGGCTTGGCGGAAGGCCTGCGCGAGGCGCTCGGCGCGCTCTCGGGCAAGCTCTGCGAAGCGTTCGCGCACCTTCCTGCGCGACGTGTTGATCTCGACAAGTTCGCCGGTCTCCGGGTCCTCAAGGGCGATGCGGCCCACGTCCGGGAGCTCCCGCTCCCGTGGATCCTCCACGCGGACGGCGACCAGATCGTGCCGGATGTTCGTCAGCCGGAGCGTCTCTTCGAGGGCTCCAAGAGCGGTTCCTTGGTCCCCGTTCAACAGGAAATCGCTGATGAGAAACGCAACGCAGCGCCGTTTGCTAACGCGGTTGGCGAAGTCGAGGGCTGCGCGGATGTCGGTGCCCTTCCCTTCGGGCTCAGCGCTGAGGATCTCGTGGATCACGCGCAGGACGTGACGGCGACCCTTGCCCGGCGGGATGTACCGCTCGACGCGGTCACTGAAGAGAATCACACCAACTCGGTCTTCGTTGGCGATGGCGCTGAACGCGAGAGCGCTGGCAATCTCCGCAGCCAGCTGACGCTTGCTTCGCTCGCCGGAGCCGAAGACCTCGGAGGCCGAAACGTCGACGAGGAGCAGCATCGTGAGCTGCCGCTCCTCGATGTGCTCCTTGACGAAGGGGCGACCACTGCGGGCGGTAACGTTCCAGTCGATGGAACGAATATCGTCCCCCGGCGTGTACTCGCGCACCTGGTCGAAGTCGATGCCCTGCCCCTTGAACTGGGAGCGGTACCGACCAGCGAGCAGGTCTTGCACCCGCCGCCGGGTCGAGACCTCGATGGCCCGGACCCGCCGCAGGACGTCGTGGATCTCCACTCCGTCCGGGAGTCCGGGGCGCTCTTCCGCAGCGGCGAGTTGCCTCTGGCTTGGGGTTCGCGTTTGCATCGCCATCGCTCCGCTCAAGGGACCGGAACCGAGTCGAGGACCTGGCGGACGACGTCCTCGGCCGACACATCGAGAGCTTCGGCCTCGTAGGTCACCGCGACGCGATGGCGGAGCACGTCCATGGCCACGGCCTTGACGTCCTGGGGTGTCACGTAGGCGCGGTGGTTGAGGAACGCCCACGCCTTGGCACAAAGGGTCAGGGCGATGGTCGCGCGCGGCGAGCCCCCGTAGCGAACGAAGCGGTCCATGTCGACACCGACCCGACTCGGCTGGCGCGTCGCGTGGACGATCTCGACGATGTAGTCCTTGACGCGGTCGTCGATGCGGATGTCGTCGATGACACCGCGGGCGCGCAGGATCTGGTCGAGGGTGACCACCACCTCCACGTCCGTGCGCGGGCGCGTGCGGGCCATCGTGTCAAGGATGCGTCGCTCCTCCTCCTTGCTCGGATAGCCGACGACGACCTTGAGCAAGAAGCGGTCGAGCTGCGCCTCGGGGAGCGTGTAGGTGCCCTCCTGCTCCACCGGGTTCTGGGTGGCCATCACGAGGAAAGGGCGCGGCAGGCGGAACGTCTCGTCACCGATGGTGGCCTGTCGCTCCTGCATCGATTCGAGCAACGCGCTCTGAACCTTGGCCGGGGCACGGTTGATCTCGTCAGCGAGGACGAAGTTCGCGAAC
>JALVDI010000090.1 GCA_027009115.1 Polyangiaceae bacterium
ACCGCCCGCTAACAGCCCGGCCCACTCCCTCTCGGTTTGCCTCACGCCCGGGAGCACGACCCTGCGCGGCGCATCACCCCTCGAGAATCTTCGGGCGGTGCTCACCCGGCCGCACCCATGGCCCCCCGCGACCGCGACACCGTCCGCCTTAGGGGGACTGCCAAGGGGGGCTCTCACCGCTCGTAGGTACCGTGGTCGGGGTCTTGGCGGGCGCGTTTGTCGCGGCGCAAGTCGATGAGGAACGCGATCCCGATCGACACGAAATACAAGAGCACGAGCGGAACGAGCATGATGAGCTGCGACGCGACGTCCGGGGGCGTCAAGAACGCCGCCAGAAGCGTCGCGACCAGGACCCACCAACGGGCAAAAGCGAGCAGGCCGCGCCATGTGACCATGCCGATGGCCGACAAGAAGGTCACCACCACGGGTACTTCGAAGACCACGCCGAACGCCAGCAGCAGACGCAGCGAGAACGTAATGTACTCGTCGATCATGATCGTCGGCTGCATGGCGATGTCGCCGGAGGGGAGCTCGCCGGCGTAGCCGAGGAAGGTCTCGAAGCCCATGGGGAACACGATGAAGTAGCCGAAGAGCGAGCCGCCCGCGAAGCAGAGCGTCGACATGAGCACGAACGGTATCGCCAGCAGCTTTTCGCGCCTGTAGAGGCCCGGCGCGATGAAGGCCCAGAGCTGCCAGAAGACCCAAGGGGAGGCCGCCAGCAGGCCCGCGATGATCGAGATCTTGAGGTACGCGAGGAAAGGGTCGACGAGGTTCTTGAAGTGGATCTCGGGCTCGATGCCGAGGGAGCGATAGGCCGCCACGAGCGGGTCGAGCATCGCCTGCAGCAGGTGTTCCTTGACGACCCACGCGAGCGCCACGCAAGGGACGACACCGTAGAGGGCGCGGACCAGGCGCGTGCGAAGCTCCGCGAGGTGCTCGAAGAACCCCATCTCCACGTCGTCTTCGGGGTGGTCGGCGGGGCTCTCCTGACGTAGCGCGACCTCGAACGGCGCGCCCGGGGGCGTGAGCACGGGCTCCTTCCCCGCAGCGAACGTCTCGAGGGTCGCCGGATCGATGGGGAGGGGATGGTCGCCCCGCGCGACGGCCCCTTCGTGGCCCCGTAGGACGAGGGCGTAGGGGCGCCATCGGCCCTCACGCAAGAGTCGAAACGGGAGGGGCTTCGCCTTCCGCAGCCGGGCGACATCGGACGCGCCGAGGGCGAGGACGACCTTCGAGTCCTCGGAGGACAGAACCTTCACGCGTCGTCCTCGCTCAACGCCGACAACTCTTCCCGTGGGAGCGGCCCGACCGCTTCCTCCTGCTCCCGATCCGCCGTCGCCTCGGAGCTCTGCTCGCGCTCGGCACGGCGGCGGGCTACCCTCGCGCGGGCATCGTCGAGGTCCACGCCCCCGTCCGGCTGTTCCCGGAGGCGATCTTCCTCCGACAGAGCCACGGGCCGCCGCGGGGCGGGGGCGCGCGCGATGTCTCGTTGGAGCGATCGGACACCGAGCGGGTCGTCCCGCAGAAGCTCATCGATCCCGGCCTGCTTCCGCAACTCGTTGCTCGCCCGTCGGAACTCGCGCAGGCCCTTGCCAAGGGCCTGCATCAGCGTCGGCATCTTCCCCGGACCGACCGCGATGAGCAGCACGATGAGGACGATTACCAACTCGCCGGCGCCCATGCTGAACACGTCAGCACTCCTCGCTGTGGGTCGTTGGGATCATGGCCCGCAGAGCATGTAGCCGGCTCTGGCGCGGCGGCAAGTACGTGGGCGCGTCGCGGCGAGCTTTTCCCGTGGACCGGCGACCTTCGTTCCGGCCGGAGGTTCGCCGCGTCCCGTGACTCAGTCGTTCGTGTACCGCCTGAGGTTGTCGACCACCTCGCTGAGACCTCGCACCGACCTCTCCGAGTCCTTGGTGAGCTGTCCGATGCGAGCGGCCGCCTCGAGGGTTTGACGCGAGCCACGCGCCTGCGTTCGGTGGGAGTGATGCAGGTGGTTGACCATGTTGGAGATGTTCTCGATGGCCTGGCTGATCTGCCGTCCGCCGCGAGCTTGCTCCTGGCTCGAGCGTTCGACGTGCTGCGTGATCAAACGCATCTTCTCCGCGCTCTTCATGATGAGCTCGGAGCCGCGTGCTTGCTCGGCGGTGGCGGCGGCGATGTGTTGGACGGTCTCGGCGATCCGTCCGATCGCGTCCGTGACCTGCTTGGAACCTTTGGCCTGCTCGACGGTTGCTCGGGCGATGGCCCGCACC
Organism: Polyangiaceae bacterium; assembly: GCA_027009115.1. Taxonomy (GTDB): domain Bacteria; phylum Myxococcota_A; class Polyangia; order Polyangiales; family Houyiibacteriaceae; genus JALVDI01. Next base: position 2,256 of record JALVDI010000090.1, read on the forward strand.
ATCGCCGTCGACTTCTGAGAGGACTCGAGGATCTTCTTGAGGGCACGTTCGGCTTCAGCGCTCACCATGACGCCGCTGTCCACCGTGCTGGCGCCGCGCTCGACGGCAACGATGGCGTTCTTCGACTCCGCCTGGATCGTCTTGATGAGCTCAGCGATCTCTTTGGTGGACGCACCAGCCCGCTCAGCCAGGTCTTTGATCTCGTCAGCGACGACGGCAAAGCCCTTGCCGTGGTCGCCGGCTTGAGCGGCGATGATGGCCGCATTGAGCGCAAGGAGGTTGGTCTGCTCGGCCACGTCATCGATGACGTTGAGGATGTCGCCGATGGCCTCGATACGGCTGCCAAGGTTCGAGATAACGGCGACGGCTTCGCTCGAGGTCGTTTTGATACGGTTGATCTCGTTGATGATCTTGAGGATCGCCTCGGCGCCTTTCTCGGCGTCCATGGCGACCTCCTCGGAAAGCCGCGCAGTCTCGTTGGCGTTCGACTGGACCTGGTCGATCGACACGTCCATCTGATTCATCGACGACGAGGTCTCCTCGGCGGTGAGGCTGAGGGCGTCGACGTTACGGGCGACCTCCTTGATGGAGTAGGCCATCTCTTCGATGGACGAGACGGTCTCACGAACGCTGGAGGCCAGGTTCGCCATGTTCTCGGCCACCTCGTCGTTCGTGGCGGTCATCTCGAGGATGGAGCTGGAGCTCTCCTCGGCACTCGAGGCGAGGGTCTCGACGTGCTGCGAGATCTCCTGGAGTGCGCGGTCCATCTCCTGCATCGAGGTGGTCGTCTGCTCGACGGCGGCCATCTGTTCGCCCAGGCCGCTGCTCAGCTCCTCGGCGTAGCCACGGATGGAGGTTTCGGCCGAAAGGATCGCCTGACGGGTCTCCTCCAGCCGCCGAGCCGACTGTTGGCGCGCGGCTTCGGCGGCGTCGCGGGCCTTCTCCGCCGCAGCCAAGGCTCCTTCGAGCTCCTCGATGCGAGCCTGGGCCCCGTCCCGGCTCTGCCGGACGGCTCGCGCCGCCTCCTCGAGGGCGTCGAAGACCTCCCCGAAGCCCTCCGGAAGCTCGGCGGGCGGAGAGGGCGCCCGCCCGCGCGCGGCATCGCGGGCCGCCCGCGCGAGCAGCTCGACCGGAGGACGCGGCAACCCCGAGGCGATGAGAGCGCCCGCCGCCGCCACCCCGAGCCCTGCGATCCAGGGAGCGAGCGCCGCCATGTCGTGCCGCGTGGCGAGCCACCAGGCGAGGGTCGTGGCGACCAGGGCGAGGCCTGTTCCACCCCAGAAGTACTTGCTCCGCGTCAACATCCCTCTTTCGTCCCCGAGCCGCGCCAAGGCCGCGGAATGACGGGAAGACGAGAGTACGTGAGCGCGCCGGGGGGGATCAAGAACGCGGTGGATCAGCGGCAGCCGGTGGCACCGTGGGCGCAGGCCCAGCGGACAATGGTGCGAGCCGGGGTGAGCTCCGCGTCGAGGTGCAGCGCCCCTCGGGCGAAGCCCCACGCACGTTCCGCGTCCCCACGGGCCATCGCGTAGGCGGCGGCGAGCAGCCGCACACCGGCATGCTCGGGAGCCTGCGTCAGCAGCCAGCTCAGGCGCTCGGGCACCTCGTCGAGGCGCCCCCGCTGCAGCGCGATGGCCACGAGGCGGAGCCGCGCGTCGAAGCGGGTGTCGCCTCGTTCGGCCCGCAGCAGGTCGGCCACCGCCGAGTCGAGTCGGCCGGCGCGGGCATGGACCAGACCTCGCACAAGCCGCGCGTGGGGCTCGTCCGGGTCCACCGCCAGGACCCGCTCAGCCCGGGCGCGGGCCGCCGCCGGCCGGTCCAGACGGAGCTCGCAGTAAGCGAGCTGGCCCTCCGCGCGCCCGTCGTCGGTGAGTTGGACCAGCCGCATGAGCTGCGCTCGGGCGGCCCCGAAGCGTCGTAGACGGATCCACAGGTCGGCCAGGTTGCGCCGAGCGTCCAGGAGGGTCGGGTCGATGGAGAGGGCACGCTCGAAGGCCTCGGCGGCGTCGTCGAGCTCCCCCCGTTCCAGCAGCACCACTCCGAGGTTGGACCAGGCTTCGTCGAAGTCCGGGTCGAGCTGGAGCGCCGTCCGGAGGTGATCTTCGGCCGCAGCGAGGTTCCCGCGCCGGAGCATGACCAACCCCAGGTTCGCGTGGGGTTCGGCGAAGCGAGGGTGCAGTTCGAGGGCGAGGCGGAAACGCGCCTCCGCATCGTCGAGGTGCCCTTGGGCCAGCTCCTGGACGCCGCCGGTGTTGAGCTCGATGGCCCGAGGCGGCAGACCGCCCCCGCTGGCGCAGGCCAAGATCAAGGGGAGCACGCAGAGATGGGCGGAGCGCATGTCCCGTCTTCGACCGGAACGCTCTCGGGTTGTGCGCCACGGGCGAATAAGCGGCCGCGGCCAGCGGTTGCACGGCCGGCGATGCGGAACCAGGTTCCTGAGCGATGAGTCGAGCCACCGTCTGGACGCTCGTGATCGCGGTGCCCCTCTCCATGGTGCTCGGGGCGGCGGGTGTGCTGGCGCTTCAGAGAGGCGCCGCCGAGGCCGCCCCCGTACCGCCCGCGTTGCCCGCGCCGCCAGTGGATCCGGTGCATCCCACGGTGGATTCGACCGATGAGCCCGAACCTGCCGTCGTGACCCCCCGCGGGGACCTGAGCGAGGCCGAGACGTCGACGGTCGAGCTGTTCCGCAACGCGAGCCCTTCGGTGGTGTTCATCACGAAGCTCTCGGTTCACATGGATCCGTTCCGACGCAACCCCATGGCGACCCCCGAGGGGACGGGCTCGGGCTTCCTCTGGGACACCCAGGGGCATGTCGTGACGAACTACCACGTAATCGCCGGGGCCGATGGAGCGCGGGTCAC
>JALVDI010000091.1 GCA_027009115.1 Polyangiaceae bacterium
GCAGGGTGGGGCGCCAGCACCCTTGCTCGCGGGGCGAGTGCTCGACTCGGTCGGGAGCGTTCGCAATCTGGCGAGCGCCTCCTTGGGACAGCTCACACAGATCCCGGGCATCGGGAGCGCGAGCGCCAGCCGTATCCTGGCGGCCATCGAGTTGGGGCAGCGTTCGGTCACCCGGCCTCTGGCGCGGCGCCGGCCTTTGCGGTGCAGCGAAGACGTCGACGCGGCGTTGCGGCCGCGCCTTTCCGCGGAGCCGGTCGAGCTTTTCTTGGCGATCGCGCTCGACGCGAAGCACCGTCCAATGGGTGAACACGTCTTGGCTCGGGGAGGGCTGACGAGCTGCCCTGTGGAGCCCGCATCTGTGTTTCGCGTGCTGATCCGCGAAGGAGCGGCGGCCGCCGTGCTCGTGCACAACCACCCCAGCGGTGTGCCCGATCCGAGCCCCGAGGACATCGCGCTCACGCGGCGCCTCGTGCGCGCCGGTCGAGTGCTCGGCGTCGAGGTCCTCGACCACGTCATCGTCGCCGCCGAAGGGTTCTTCAGCTTCTTGGACGATGGGCTGCTGGAGGAGCGGTCGTGAGCTGGGGGCTCGCTGCGCTCCTTTGGTGGGCTACGGTGGCCTCGCCGGAGGCGCCCGTCGGCTCCGTGGGACCGGCGCCCACACCCCTGCATCGGGGCGCCCGCGTCATCGCGAGGAGGGGTCGGGCGCCGGCGGTGTGCACCGAGGAAGCCGGGGTTGTGAGCCTTCCCCGGCGGAGCGGCCTGACCCGGGGGCCGTGCCCACTGGCGCCCGCGCCAAAGATGCGCTCTAACGGTCGGCGGTGACGCGTCGAACATTGGTTCTGGTCGGCATGTGGACGGCGGCGGCCGTAGCGATGCTCTACCTCTGGTTGGGGCGGGACGGAGACGCGCAGGCGGGGGCGTCGCGCGCCGCTCCGGGAGCTCCGGTCTATGCGCGCGTGACCCACGAGGACGACCGGGCGCCGGCGCAGGTGCGGGCGAACCTGCCCGTTGCTCCCATCCCCGCAGGGCCTCCGACGATGTTTCGCGGCGACCGGCGGCATACCGGCCGCAGCCCCTTCGCGGGCCCTCCGGAGGCGGTGGCGATCTGGAGCTTCGAGGCGGGCTCGCGCATCGTCGCCCAGCCGGTCGTCGACCGAGAGGGCCGCATCTACGTTGGCAGTCTCGACGGGAAGTTCTACGCCTTGAGCGCCCGCGGCGGCGAGCGATGGAGGGCGGACCTTGGCGGTCCGGTCTACTCGACCGCCGCCGTCGACGCCGACGGACACGTCTACGTCGGAAGCGACGCGCGGGTCTTCACGAGCTTCACTTCGAGCGGCGATGTCCGCTGGCGCATCCGGACCGAGGGTGACGCCGACACCGGGGTGACGATCTCGCCCCAAGGGTTGATCCACTTTGCGGCCGGCAACGAGCTGTGGGCGGTCGAGGCGGACGGCACCGTCCGGTGGCGCTTCATGGCCCGAGGAAAGATCTTCTCGACGCCCGCGGTGGACGACGACGGCACGGTCTACGTGGGCTCGCAGGACGATCATCTCTACGCGATCGCGCCGGATGGACGGGTGCGGTGGAGCTACCGCACGGGCGGTGACAACGACTCGAGCCCCGTCATCGGGGACGACGGCACCATCTACTTCGGCAGCGACGACCATCGGGTCTACGCGCTGACCCGGGACGGGGCCCTTCGATGGTCGGAGGACGTGGAGGGGATGGTCCGCGCGCCCCTCGGGCTCACCTTCGACGGGGCCGTCCTCGTGGGCGTGTTCGGTCCGCGGCCGCGGGTCGTCTGCCTCGACGCCGACGACGGGGAGCTCCGCTGGTACTTCCCGGTGACGGTGGCCGACACCACGGAGATTGGAGTGGCGTCCGGGCCCCTCGTCGACCGCGAGGGGAACATCTACTTCGGGGCGCACGACGACTACTTCTACTCGCTGGCTCCGAGCGGGGAGCTGCGGTGGACTTTCGAGGTGGGCGGCGATGTGGACGCCAGTCCGGTCCTCATGGCCGACGGGGTACTCTTGGTGGGCAGCGACGATCACCACCTCTATGCGCTCGCCTCGCCCTAGAGCGCCTCTCAACATACCGTCGTCGGTCGATGGGTTGGGTGCGACCCCTGCTTCGGCGACGCGCTCCCATCCCGCAAGGGCAAGCTCGCGACCGCGATCCATCCGAGACGGTGGGGGGTGGACCGGGAGGTCTCGGCATCCAGCCGGGCGTTATTTTTTCTTGCCGAAGAGCTTGGACAACAGCCCGGTTTCGCCCTTGCCCTTCCCCCCGCGGGGCGGCGGCCGCTGCGACTGCCGCATGCGTGCGAGCCGGAGCTGGCGTTGCGCCTCGAGGTTCTTGGGGTTGATTTCGGCGATCTTCTCGTAGATCTCAAGGGCCGACTTGGCCTTGCCTTCTCGCTGGAGCAACTGGGCCTTGGCGGCGAGGGCCCGCTCATTGCGGTCGTCGAGTTCGAGGGCTCGGTCGAGGCAGCCGACGATTTGGGCGCGGACGTCCGGCTTCTCCGCGCCGTGCTTCTTCAAGAGGATGAAGCCGCGTGTGGCGTGGTAGTCCGCCTCTTCGGGCACCTGCTGGAGGATCTCCTGGAGGATCCGCAGCGCGCTGTCCCAGTCCTTGCGGCGGATGAGGACCTCGACCTTCTGGAACTCCATCGCCGCGTTGAGGATGGCGGCCAGCTTGCGCTCTTCCTTGGGCGTGCCGCCGCCGCCCTGCACGGCCTTGAGGTACTTGCCGCGTTCCTCGGTATCCGCCAGCGTCTTGTGCGCCTCCGTGAGGTGGTGGAAGATCGTGTCGGCCCACGGTCGCAGCGCCTGAAGCTCGGGAGGCAGGCGGTCAGGGTGCCACTTCTTCACTTTGGCGAAGTAGGCTTCGCGGACTGCGTCGGGGCTCGCTGAGGTGTCGACGCCCAGCATCTCGAAGTAGGTCATCGTGTCGATCGCGACAGCGAACTGTGCGACCTCCGTCCAGCGGGCTTTCAGGTCCTCGGAGAGCGTGGCGGGCGGCTGAGGCGGCGGCTCGACATCGAGCCCGCCGCTGGGGGTGGCGCGGCTGGAGGCGGAGGGCGAAGGCTTCGATGGCTTGGAGGCGGCCGCCGGCGGTGGTCTGAACGTAGGGGCCGGTGGCCCGGACGCAGCGGCCGGCGGCGGCTCGCTGTCGAGGCCAGGAAGGTCGGAGAAGTCGGGCAAGCTGGGAGGCGGCGACGGTGCCACGCTCGCCCGACGCTTCGCTTCTTCCTCGATGGTCTTGGCGACCTCGGTGAAGCGGTCGCCCGCTTCGTGGGCGACCTCGGTCAGCGAGCGCTTGGCGAAGTCGCCCTCGAAGGTCTCCAAGGTGTCGGTGATGGCCAGGAGGTAAAGCGTGCGCCGGGCGGTCTTCGTGTTGCCGGCACGTTGCACCAACTCGGCCACGGTCTGCGGCTCCGCCCGCAGAAGCTCGATGAAGGCGGTTTCCTTCGGGATGAACCCGAAGCGTCCGAGCTGGCTGCCCCGTTTCAGGCGCAGCTTGGCGTCGCCAAAACGCGCGAGCACCTGATCGACGATGTCTTCGCGCGCTCCCCCACGAAGGGAAGCGGCGATGAGCGCGTGGGGGTCGACCTGGCCGCGGACCGTGACCGCGTCCCCGACGAGGTCGGCGGGGTAGAAGGCGTAGGGCGCGCTTTGCCTACGGAACAGCGGCAGCAGGCCGCGTTCGAGGGAGGCCGCCGGTTGCAGGAGGCGAGCAGCGACCGGGTGGCCTTTGTCGAAGAGGATGCGGTCCTGTCCCGGGCTGCCGTCGTCGGGCCAGATCGCGAGGGTCCCGTCCAGGCGGCGGCGCAGCACCGTCAGCAGGACGTGGGCGAGCGGGTTCTTGTCCAAGGTGCCGGTCGCGATGGGCTCTGGGGCGCTCATGCGGACCCTAGACTACAGCACATCTCAACAGCGATGGCGTCGATCGATCCGTGGACTGGGCGGGACCGCTGGCGCGTCCGCGAGCCGAGGGCACGCCGAGCGAGCGATGAGCGATGAGCTGTGAGCCGTGAGCCGTGAGCTGCAAGCCGCCGCGGCCTGGCGCTCACCGCTCACCGCTCACCGCTCACCGCTCACCGCTCACCGCTCACCGCTCACCGACCAGGTCGTACCTTCGGGGCCGTCATGGAGCTCGACGCCCTTGGCCGCCAGGGCGTCGCGGATGGCGTCCGCCTTGGCGAAGTCTTTGGCCGCCCGGGCGGCCGTGCGGGCGGCGATCGCGGCTTCGACGTCCGCCTTGTCGATGCCCCGAGCGGCGGCGCGCCGGTCTCGCACACGTTCGAGGAGCGCCGCGGGCTCGTCGCCCCCGAGCCCGAGCTCGGTTTCGATAGCTTCGAACGCCGCGTGGGCGAGCTCGACCGTGGAGGCTGCAACCTTTCCTTTCTTGCGTGCGGCGTCGTCGCAGAGTTGGTTGACCGCGTGCAGGAGCTCCGCCACCGCGGCGAGGGCTACGGGCATGTTCAGGTCGTCGTCCAGGGCACCGGCCAGCGCCTCCGGGAACTCGGCGATGGCCGGCGGCGCCTGCCCGGGAAGCTCCACGATGCGCTTGGACGGGATCGCGCCCAGGCGCTGCTTGGTCGCGTAGAGGTATTCGACCCGCCGTTCGGCTTCCTCGAACTGGGGGAAGCCCGTCACGTTCCCGTCCTCGTCGATGGTCCAGTCGAGGTTGAGGGGCGCGCGGTAGTGCACCGTCATCATGAAGTAGCGGATCGCCTCGGGCTCGACGCGCTCGAAGAGCTCGCGGGCCGTGAAGAAATTGCCGAGCGATTTGCTCATCTTGGTCTTGTCCACTTCGACGAAGCCGTTGTGGACCCAGTGGCGGGCGAAGGCCTGGCCCGTCGCGCATTCGCTCTGCGCGATCTCGTTTTCGTGGTGCGGAAACACGAGGTCGAGGCCGCCCCCGTGCAGGTCGAGGGTCGGCCCAAGATGCGCCGTGCTCATGGCCGAGCACTCGATGTGCCAGCCCGGCCGCCCGCGCCCCCAGGGGCTGTCCCAGCCGACGCCTTGGGACGCGCTCTTCCACAGCGCGAAGTCGGCGGGGTGGCGCTTGCGCGAGGCTTTTTCTTCGTCGAGGCGGCCCGAGGC
>JALVDI010000092.1 GCA_027009115.1 Polyangiaceae bacterium
CGTCGCAATCCTGGACGAGCCTGGTCCAACCTGGGCCCGGGCTCGCCCTCGTTCGTGCCAGGGCTGCGTTGGGGAGTGAGCCGAGCCGCAGCGTGCGCCCGCCGAACCTCCGGCGGAGGGCGCCCCACGCGGATCGAACATGGGCATCGCCGTCGGGCCGGTCCGTCCGACGGCATTCGAGAGGCGGACTGCTACGCTCCCAGAGCCCATGAGGTCTCGTCGCACCGTCACCCTCGCCCTAACTTCGCTCCTCGCGTCCACGGCGGCGCTCGGTCAGCCGCCGGCCCATCCCTCATTGCGCGCCCCGGAGACTTCGACACCCGATTCCACAGTCCCCGACCCCGACGAGTCCGGCGCGAACGAGAACGAGAGGTCCGCCGAGGAAGAAGCACCTTCCGCCGACGCGCCGAAGGTCGCGGTAGTCGTGCGCGGCGATCCGGACGCGACGCTCCGCGCGACCGCCCGCGCCCTGGAAGACGCGCTCAACGGCCCCGTGCGGTTGCCCGGCGACCCCGCGCTCCGGGCCGCTCTGCGCGGCGAAGGCGCCGACGACGGCCTCGACCGGGTCCGCGCGACACGTCGCGGGCTCGGACTCGGTGACGACGCGGCCACGCTCCGGGCGCTCGCGAGGTGGGTCGACGCCGACGCACTGGTCGTCGTGCACGGGCGCCGGGGCGAGGCGTACGTCGAGGTGTTCGATGCCCACGCCGGCCGCTACTACCGCGACGCGCTGCCCGTACAGCCGCTCGAGGCCAGCACGCGCTTCGTGTTCCGCACGGCCCATGCCGCTCGGCGACGCGCGATGCAAGCCGACGCGACTCATGGGGGCACGACGCACGAGGGCACGACACGAGCGAGCACGACCGAGGCGGGCACGGATGGCTCCGCCGCGACTCCAACCGCCCCCTCGCCCGCCGAGGTTGCCCACGGCGCCAACGCGCCGACGGAGCCGCCCCCCTCCGCGGCGGGCGCCGACGAGGCGTTGCCCCCCGTGCGCGCGTTCTTCAAGAAGAACTGGGCCTACTTCGTCGCGGGCGCGCTGCTGGTCGGCGTCGTGACCTTCTTCCTGGTGCGGGGTCGCCGCGATGACGCAGCACCTCAGCCGGTGCTACGCTTCCGTCCGGGTCCGATCGAATGAGCCTCCTGCGCACGCTCTTGGCCGTCGCCTTCCTGGGCCTGGCCCCAGCCGCGGCGGCTGCCCAAGGGGACCTCGTGTGGACGGACCGCCTCTTTCCGCTCCCGGACCCACCCGCCGAGTTCCACAGCGAGACCCATGGGCCCGTGCGCTGGGACTACCCGCCGCGGGCCGCAGGCCTCGTGGACAACCTCCGCGCGCTTCGGGCCGACGCCTGGTCGCGGATCGAGGAAGACCTGGGCGTCGACGTGGACGATGCCCTGCGGGTCCGCATCGCCCGCACACCGGCAGAGATGCGGGCGCTCGCCCCCCGGGGGCTCGGCGTTCCCCCCTACGCCGTGGGCGTCGCCTACCCCCACCTGGGCGTGGTGATCCTGGGCCTGGAGGCGCCCCGCAGCTGGAGCGCGCCGGACGTCGAGGAGGTCTTCGTCCACGAGCTCTCGCACGTCGCCCTGCGCCGCGCCGTGGGCGGCGCCGAAATGCCCCGCTGGTTCGTCGAAGGGATGGCCATTCGTCACGCCGACGAACGCTCCCTCGAACGCTACGAGACCCTTTGGACCGCGCACATGCAGGACGCGCTGATCCCGCTGCCGCTGCTCGACGACCATTTCCCCGAGCAGGTCCACCAGGTGAGCCTCGCCTATGCGGAGGCGGCCGACGTAGTCACCTTCCTGCGCCGAACGGAGCGCGGCCGCACCAAGATGCACCGCCTCATCGCCGAGCTCGGGAAAGGAGAACCCTTCGAGGAGGCGATGCTCGAGGCGTACGCCCTCAGCCCCCAGCAGCTCGAACGCGAGTGGACCGAGGAGCTGGAGGAGAAGCTCTCCAGCGTCCCCATGCTCGTGGGCGGCGGGACCTTCTGGGTATTGGCCGCGGTCTTGCTCGTCCTGGCCTGGCGGCGTCGCCGCCGCCAAAACCGAGAGAGGCTCGCCGAACTGGCCCGGCTGGAGAGCGAGCGCGACGAGGCCTTCGACCGCCTACAGCAAGTCGTCGCCGCAAAGATGGCCGACGAAGGACCGCGGTTTCTGGTCAGCGGAGACCCGCCCCAGGGGCGCGAACCGGGCGTCCCGACCGTCGAGATCGACGGGCGGAACCACACGCTCCACTGAGAACGCGCTCAGCTCTTGGCGGGGTGGACCGGAAAGGCCGGCGTCGTGCCCTTCTTCGCGAGCTCCTTCTTACGCTTCTGGCCCATCTTGCGCTTCTTGTTGGCGCGGCGCGTCTTGGTCTTGCTCGTGTCGGACATGGCGCCGCTGGGCTAGCGCGGGCAGCGGCATCGGTCAACTCCCCCGCGCACGGGGCCGCGCATGAAGACCGATCAGGGCCGGTCGAGGCGGTCGGCGAGCCCCGCACGGTAGGCCTCGGCGAGGCGCCGGGTGACGGGTCCCGGCGGCCCCAGGTCGTGCCCATCCACGCGGCGGATCGGCATCACCTCACGGGTGGCGCTCGTGAGGAAGGCTTCGCTCGCGGCCCCCAGCTCGTCGACCGCCAGCGGCCCTTCGCGCGCCTCGAGGCCCCGCTCCGCCGCCAGCTCCAAGACGATGCCCCGGGTCACGCCAGGCAACACCCCCGCCTTGGGCGTCCGTAGCACGCCGTCGATGCACGCAAAGAAATTGCTCGTCGCCCCCTCCCGGACCTGCCCCTCGCTCACCAGCAGCGCCTCGTATGCGCCTCGCGACCGGGCCTGTCGCGCCGCCAGGATGCTCGTGAGGTAGCTGCCGATCTTCGCGCCGGGGCGCTCCCGCTCGCCCTCGACGGTGCATACCACGACGCCCTCCTCGTAGAGCCGCGCGGGGTGCCCTTCGAAAGGTGCGCCGAGGATCACCCGTCGGGCGCCGTCGTCGGCCAGCCCTGGGGCGTCACCTCGCGTGACCATCAGCCGCACACGCAGCTCGCCGCACGCGGCGCCGATGACCTGGCGCACCTCGCGCCGGAGGGTCTCGGTGTCCACGGGGATCGCCAGCTCGATGGCCGACGCCGAACGCGAGAGGCGAGCCAGGTGCCGATCCAAGGCGTGGGCGCGACGCCCGTAGGTGCGGAACGTCTCGAACACCGAGTCGCCGTAAAGGAAACCTCGGTCGGTGATCGGCACCGCCGCTCGATCCTCAGGCACGAGGACCCCGTCGATCGCCACGATCACCGCGCGACTCAGCCCTTGAGCTCCGCGAGCAGCGCCGCCGCCTCGGCGTGGTTGGGGTCTTCGGCGACGGCTCGCTCGAGCATCGAGATCGCCTTGCGCTTGTCGTCGGTCTTCGCAGAGATGTCGCCGAGGTAGTAGTAGACATCCGCCTTGGCGATCCCCGCGTCGGGCCCCAGCTTTTGCAAGAGCAGCGCGCGGAAGGTCTTCTGCGCACGCGCCCAGTCTCCCTGCGAATGACACAGGCGCCCCAGGTCGCGCAGGATGTGGACGTTCGTCAGGTCGATCTTGAACGCCGCATCGTAGTGTTCGCGGGCGCCGGCGAAATCACCCATCCCTTCGAGCGCCCGCCCGAGCCGGTGGTGGAACTGCGCCAGCTCCTTGCTGCGCCGCTTGCCAAAGCTCTCGATGATCTTTTCGAGGACGGGGACGGCGTCCGCCTGGCGGCCGGCCGCGATGTAAAGGTCGCAAAGCGGCAGCAGGACCTCACGATCCTCGGGGGCGAGCTGAGCGGCCCGCTCCAAGCACGCGACGCCCGTCGCCGCATCGCCCAGCTTGTCCATGTAGAGCTTCGCGACGCCCTTGAGCGCCTCCACCTTGGCCGCCCGGTCGGTCTCCTCTTCGGCCTCCGCCTCGAGGATCTCGGCAAGCTCACGCCAGTTCTCGTGCTGCTCGTAGTGCGTCTTGAGCAGCTCGCGGGTCGTCGCACCGGGCTGCAACTCGTAGGCCGCGCGGAGGGCGCCCGCCGCTCGGGCAGGGTCGTCGAGCTTCTCCTCGGCGATGGCGGCGACCCGGTGACAGGTCGCTACGGCCTCGGGCACGTCGAGGAGCGGGAGCAGCCGCTCGAGATCGTCGGCCACTTCGGTCCACTGTTCCGAGGCCTCGTGGAGGGACAGCCGGAGGCGGATGGCCTCCGCGTTGCCGGGGTCCAACGTGAGGACACGGTCAAGCACCGCAAGGGCCTCGTCGACGGCTCCGCGCGGATCCTGGTGGAGCCGCGCCAGGCGCATGAGGAACGCCTTCTGTGTCTCGACGTCGCCGAGGGCAGCGGCGTCCGACGAGCGTCGGTCCAGCAGCTCTGCCAGCGCGTCCCAACGCTCCTCGAGGGCGAAGAGGCGCTCAAGAGCGTCGAGGGCCTCGGCATTCGTCGGATCGAGCTCGAGCACCTCCTGCAACTGCGCCATGGCTTCGTCGCGGCGGCCGAAGGCCCGCTCCGCGAGACGCGCCAGGCGGACACGAGCGGCGATGCGCTCCTCGTCCGTCGAGGCGATTTCCAGCCGGCGATCGATCAGCCGACGCAGGTCGTCCCAGCGCTCGGCCTTCTCGTAGAGCTCCTCGAGCCCAGCGATGGCGTCGAGATCGTCCGGCTCCTCCTCCAGGATGGCCTCGAGGGCGTTCGTGGCGCGTGCCGGATCGTCCAACGGACCGGCGAAAATCTCTGCGAGCTCACGGCGGAGCTCCAGACGCTGCCGGGGATCCGTCTCGGCCTCGATGCGCCGCTCCAGCAGAGGGACCACGTCCGCCCAGCGGCCTGCCTCTCGACGGATACGAATGAGCTCGTCCAGGGTCGGCGTGTCCGAAGGATCGTCGGCAAGGATCGCCTCGTAGCAGTCCGCCGCGGTCCCCGGGTCGCCCAGCGCCGCCTCGGCCAAGCGGGCGGCCTCACGCAGGCGACGTTTCTTGGCCTCGGAGTCGTACTCGACCGCCGCCCAGCGGCGCACCGCCTCGACGAGTGCGGCCTCCCGACCGGGCTCGCGGAGTAGGTCGACGAGCTGCTCGTGCGCCTCGGCCGACTCGGAATCGGCGTCGAGCGCCGCGCGAAGCCGGGCCTCG
>JALVDI010000093.1 GCA_027009115.1 Polyangiaceae bacterium
GCCCTCCGTGGCGCCGCCCTCCGTGGCGCCGCCCTCCGTGGCGCCACCCTCCGTCGCAGCGCCCTCCGTCGCGCCGCCCTCCGTCGCGCCGCCCTCCGTCGCGCCGCCCTCCGTCGCAGCGCCCTCCGTCGCGTCCGGGGGTGTCTCCGGCGAGATTCCCCCGGCCTCGGCGAGCGCCGCTCTGAGTCGCGCCACCCGCGCTCGCACCTCCTCGACGTCCGAAGCGTCGGGCTCCGCCTGGAGGTAGCGCTCGTAGTACTCGATGCTCCGCCGAGCATCGCCGAGCCGCTCGTAGCTGATCCCGGCGTTGTAGAGGAAAGCGCTGAAGGGGCGCGCAGCGTAAGCCTCCAGGAACGCCTCCGCCGCGGCCGCGTAGTCCCGCTGCGCATAGAGTTCCTGCCCCCGCTCCATCGCCTCCCGCGCCTGCTCGAGCAGCTCTCGCTCGCTCTGCGCGCGGACGCTCGCCACCAAGAGCAGGCAGAGCAGCATCGAGCTGATGGCCGTCTTCATCGTTCGCGTCTCTCCTCTGAACCAAGCCATAGCCTTACGACAGGCCACCGCGCAAACTGAGCGCGCCTGAGCTCCCGCAAAGGAGCGGTAACATCGCAACCGCCGCGCCGTATCCTCGCTCGCCACGGCCGCCACCCTCGTGACCCAAGCTCCACCAACGCGCTCGTCGATCCTCCGCCGCTGGGCCCAGCGGGCCGGGCCGTGGATCTTCCTGGCCGCCGCAGTCTGGTGGTTCGGATCCAGCCTACAGGGCGACGCCGTCTCGTCGGGGCCTGCGCCGCCTCTCACCCTCACCCTCAGCGACGGAACTCCCTTCGACCTCGCCGAGCAACACGGCCGGGTCATCGTCCTCAACTTCTGGGCGGCCTGGTGTCCTCCCTGCCGCGCGGAGGCGCCGGCGCTCAGCCGGGTACATCGCGCCGTGCAACGCCGAGGCGCCCAGGTCCTTGGGCTGGCCGTCGACGCGATCTCGCTCAGCCGCGCGCGCCGCCTCGGGATGGACTACCCGCAGGCGCTGGCCACCCAAGACGACCTCGAGCGCTTCGGCGTCCAGATGCTCCCGACGACGGTGGTCGTCGGCCCGGACGGACAGGTCGTACGTAGCTTCGTCGGCGAGATCGACGAAGAGACGCTGCGGGAGGTCGTCGAAGGCGCGGCCCGAGCCGAGGCCCGTCAAGAGGTGCCGGGCTCGCGCTCACCGGACGCCATGCAGTAGCTTTGCCGCCATGCCGCACGCGAGCGTCCTCATCGTCGACGACGAGAAGAACATCCTCTCCACGCTGTCGCGCGCGCTGCGTCTCGAAGACTTCGACGTCGATGTCGCCGGCAACGCCGACATCACCTACCGCAAGCTCGCCGCCAAGGCCTACGACCTCCTGCTGCTCGACGTGCAGCTCCCCGACCAAGACGGTCTGACCGTCCTGCGCACGCTCCGCGAGGGAGGCAACGACGTGCCCGTAATCATGATGAGTGGCCACGGGACCATCGAGACAGCGGTCGAGGCGACACGGCTCGGCGCCTTTACGTTCCTCGAAAAGCCCATCGGCACCGAGAGCCTGCTCATCGCGATCCGCAACAGCCTCGGCTTCGCGCAGCTCGCCGCTGAGAACCGCCAGCTCAAGGAAGCGAGCGGCGCCACCGACGAGCTCCTCGGCGACAGCCGAGTCATGGTCGATCTGCGAGAGCGGATCGCGCTGGCCTCCAACGCCAACGCCAACGTACTGATCACCGGCGAACGCGGGACGGGCAAGGAGCTCGTGGCGCGCGCGATCCACCGCGGAAGCCAACGCGCCGCGGGCCCCTACGAGAAGCTCAACTGTGCCGCGGTCCCCTCGGAGCTCATCGAAAGCGAGCTCTTCGGTCACGAAGCGGGAGCGTTCACTGGCGCGACCAAGCAGCGGCGCGGCAAATTCGAACGAGCGAGCGGTGGCACCCTCTTCCTCGACGAGGTCGGCGACATGCCGGCCCAAATGCAGGCGAAGCTCCTCCGCGTCCTCCAGGAGAACGAGATCGAGCGGGTCGGCGGCAGCGCCGTAATCCGCGTCGACGTCCGGATCGTGGCGGCCACCAACAAGGACCTCCGCCGCGAGATCGACGAAGGGCGCTTCCGCGCCGATCTGCACGACCGGCTGAACGTGCTGCCGGTGCGCGTGCCGCCCCTTCGCGAGCGCCTCGAAGACGTCCCGCGGCTCGCCGAGCACTTCCTCCGGCAGGTCTGCGCCGCCAACGGCCGGCGGGGCAAGTCGCTCAGCGAAGGCGCCATGAAGCTGCTGACGAGCTACGACTACCCTGGGAACGTGCGCGAGCTGCGCAACCTCATCGAACGCTTGGTCATCCTCACCCCCGACGAGGTGGTCGACGAGCGCGCGGCCCGGGCGCTCCTCCCGATTGCCGGCGCCGGCGCAGGCACCTACTACCGCCCAGGGACCCCGCTCCGCCGCATGTTGGCGACCGTCGAGCGCGACCTGATCCTCCGCGCACTCGAGCACCACCGCGGCCACATCACCAACACCGCCGCCGACCTCGGCCTCGAACGCAGCCACCTCTACAAGAAAATGAAGGCGCTGGAGATCCGACGCGAGAGTCGTGGGGGAGACAAGCGATGACCATGAAAACAGGCGGCCTCGGCGGACTACTGCTCTGCGCGGCACTTCAGACCACGGCCTGCGGCGGGGCCGACCCCCTGGGCCCGGACGACGACACCGTGATCCCTCTGGCGTGGGAACCTGGCGAGGCGTTCGCGGTCGTCGTCGTGGAACGGCAGTCGAAGGATCCTCTCACCCTCGCCGACGACCGCTGCGGCTGGTACCTGCAGCTCGGCGAGGCGGCCCGGGCCGGCGAGCTGCCCCGGAGCGACGCCGAGGGCCCCTGCGTCGTCACCGACGCGCCCGTCGAGCTGCGCGGCCAGCCGGGGATCGAACCCTTTTGCGGCGGCACGATCCGGATCGAGGCCGGGGAGCTCGTCCAGACCGTCACGGTCTGCGGCGAGACGATCCCCGACCGCATGGACGTCGATTGTGCGGACCTCGACACGAGTCGAACCGTCGCCATCACCAGCCGGGCCGGCGAGAGCCCCGACGACGAACTCGGGGACGGAGAGCTGAGGGTCGATCGAGGCGGCCGCCCGGACATCATGGCGCCCGAGCCCCAAGGGGACGGGACCGCGCTGTGGCCCGAGGGCGAGCTCCTCGTTGGCTGGGGCGGCTTCGGAGCCGAGAGCGTAGAGATCGTGCTACGCGCGCGCGACGACGGAGGCCGCGCGGTGCGCTGCTTCGTGGAAGACACGGGCAGCTTCATGCTCCCCGAGCGGCTGGTCGCCCCCTACCGGGACCGGATCGCCAGCCTCGAGGTCGCGCGGGTGACCCAAACCCGGGCGGACATCGACGGGGTCGAGGTCCGGCTCAGCGGGCGCACCAGCGACGCCCTGTGGTTGTACCCGCCGAGCAGACCGTAAAGCGAATCCGGCGCACGGACTTGTCGCCTCCCCCATCGGGGGCAATCATCGGAAGATGCTTCGCTTGGCTGTGGCCTTCCTCGCTTCCCTTGTCGCTTGTGTCCCGAGCCCGACCGA
Source organism: Polyangiaceae bacterium (assembly GCA_027009115.1). Lineage (GTDB taxonomy): Bacteria > Myxococcota_A > Polyangia > Polyangiales > Houyiibacteriaceae > JALVDI01. Next base: position 3,581 of record JALVDI010000093.1, read on the forward strand.
GGAGGTCGGGGCGAGCGCGAGCCCGATCATCAACGGCACCCGGGAGCGAGGCTACGACGAAGTCGTGGCGGTGATCCGCACCAGCGGCGCCGGCGGCCTGTGCACGGGCACGGTCATCGGCCCCCGAACCGTCTTGACGGCCAAGCACTGCGTTTACGACGGATCGACGCTCGTGCCGGCGGCGAGCTTCCAGATCCTCGTCACCGACCGGATCGACCGCGGCGCATCCTATGCCGTGACCCGGGTCTTGACCACGCCCGGCCCCTTCTCCGACGCGGACCTCACCGAGGGCCGCGACATCGCCCTGCTCAACACGCGCTCCGTACTCCCGGTGACCCCACGGCAGGTCGCGCGGAGCACGGCGCGGCGCGGCATGCCCATCGAAATCGTGGGCTTCGGCCGGACCGACCCCCGGTCCGGCAACGCGGGCGTGAAGTATCGCGGCCAGACGAACGTCGGCGAGATCTATCGGGGCGTCTTCCAGACCGAAGGGATGGCCCGCACTTGCCAGGGCGACAGCGGCGGCCCGGCCTTCGACGCCGTCGGTCGGGTGCTCGGCGTCACCAGCTTCGGCGTGGACGAGCGCTGTCGCGAAGACATGTCGTTCTACACCGAGGTCGCCGCACACCTCGGCCTCATCGAGATGGCCCTCGGCGGCGAGGCCCCCTGCACCCGGCGCAGCAACCGCTGCAACCTCGCCGACGACGACTGCGACGGGGTCGTCGACCGCGGATGCGGCAACCTGGGCGATCCATGCGTCGACAACGCCGAGTGCGACAGCGGTGAGTGCCGCCTCGTCGACGGCGAGTTCGTCTGCGCGCAGCGCTGCAACCCGGAGCTGGGGTCGAGCGAGTGCCCCGGCGGAACGGTCTGCGAATACCAGACCTGCGGCATCGGGCTGTGCCTGCCGGGGACACCGGGCAGCGGCGCGCCCGGCACCACATGCACCCGCAACTCCGACTGCGCCGACTTCTACTGCTACACGAAGGACGACGGCTCCAAGGTCTGCGGGCGCCCCTGCAGCCCCCGCGGCCCCGCCTGCGGCGATGGGCTCCTCTGCCTGACCGAAGGCTTCGCCTGCGGCGCGTGCATCCCCGACCCCTCGAGCCCGCAGCCCTACGGCGCGCCCTGCGGTGCCGCCGACGAATGCGCGAGCGGCGACTGCCACGCCGAGGGTTTCTGCACCCAGAGCTGCGCGAGCCACGACGACTGTCCCGATCGCCAGTGCCGCGCCGGCCGCTGCGAACCGGGGACGCCCTCACCGGTCGGGGCCGCCTGCACCACCGACGAGGAGTGCGCGACGGGGGCCGGTTGTGGCCCCGACGGCCTGTGCACCCCCACCTGCGACGCCGGCTGCGCCGCGTCGGAGGTCTGCGCGGACGGCCTCTGCATGCCGGACGGTCTCTCCCTTGGCGAACCCTGCGAGGTCAACGAAGACTGCGCCAGCCGCATCTGCGCGGGGACCTGCACCGTGCTGTGCACCGAAACGGGGGTGTGCCCCGAGGGCTTCGAGTGCATCCCGGCCGGCACCGAGAGCGGCTGCTTCCCCACCGAGACGAGCGACGGCGACCACGGCGGCGGAGGTTGCGCGGCCGGCGGCTCGGGCCCATCCGGCGCCGCCCTTCTCCTGCTCGTGGCCCTGCTGTGGCGCCGTCGCTGCGGCTGAGCTCGGGGAATCGGGGAAAAAGCTCCAGCCCTCCCACCTCACCGAGCGCGGGCCAAACGCAGGCCCAGGTCGATGAGCGCCTCCAGGGTCGGGCCATCCCGGACTTCGTCGGAGAGCCGCAGGCGCAGCATCTCCCCGCGCAACGCGAGCGTTGGCCGCAGCGCACGCAGCGCTGGTTCTTCGGTGGCAAGGAGCGCCCGGGCGCGAGCCGCGTCGCTGGCCGCCACGACCCACCCCGTGGGGCCCCCCTCGACGAAGGCGACCGCCGGAGCATCAACCTCGAAGACCTCACGAACCCACCGCGCCGCCGCGTCCCCGGAAGCCGCCCCCGGCGCGGCGAAGACGACCAGGGGCCCATCCCCGAGCGCGATCGTCCACTCGGTGACCGGCCCACGCCGAGCCGAGCGAACCCCAAGCACCCAGCGCCGCTCCCCGTCGGCGCCCTCGACGCGCCAGTCGCTCGGGCCGCTGCCGCCGTCGACACGCCAGCCCCGCCGCCTAGCCACCGCCTCGATGCGCTCGGCCTCGAGGGACCGCAGCCACCGGACGAGCCACGCGAAGCCCAAGAGCGCGACGGCCCCGACGATCGCCGCGACGGTCCAGCCGAGAGGGGTCATTCCGTCGATGCGTCGGCCTCGGGCGCCTCCCCTTCCGCGTCGCCGGCGCCATACATCGACTCGGCGATCTTGTAGGCGCTGAGCTCGAGAGCCTGCAACGCTTCGCGGATGGCCACCGCGTCGCCCTCCTCGAGCATCCCCCGGAGCTGGTCGATGTCTCCCTGCACCTCGGCGATCACAGCCTCGGGCACGAACTCCGCGCACTCCTCGACCGCCTTTTCGCTCGTGTAGAGCAACGCCTCGGCGCTGTTCTTCAGCTCCGCGAGCTCCTTGCGCTTGGCGTCGCTCTCTTTGTACTGCTCGGCGTCTTTGATGATCTGGTCGATCTGCTCGGTCGTCAGGCCGCTGGACGCGACGACCCGCACCTTCTGCTCGCGCCCCGTCCGCAGATCTTTGGCGTGCACCTCGACCATCCCGTTGGCGTCGATGTCGAAGGAAACCTCGATCTCCGGGACGCCGCGCGGTGCCGGCGGAATCGGCGCGAGCTCGAACTTCGCCAGCGACTTGTTGTCCGCGGCCATCTCCCGCTCGCCTTGGAGCACGTGGATCGGCACGAAGGGCTGGTTGTCGACGGAGGTCGTGAAGATCTCCTTGGCCTGATGCGGAATCGTGGTGTTGCGCGGAATCAAGACGTGGAACACGCCGCCACCGGTCTCGACGCCGAGGCTGAGGGGAGTCACGTCGAGGAGCAGCACCTCGTCGACCTCACCGCTCAAAGCCGCACCTTGGAGCGCCGCTCCCACGGCCACCACCTCGTCCGGGTTCATGCCCTTGTGAGGCTCCCGGCCAAAAAACTCGGTGACCTTCTTGCGCACGAGGGGCATACGGGTCTGCCCCCCCACGAGCAGCACCTCGTCGATGTCCGCCGGCGTCAGCTTGGCGTCGTCGAGCGCCTGCCGACAAGGCGCGAGCGTCCGCTCCACGAGATCCATCGCGAGCACCTCGAGCTCGCTTCGCTTGATGACCGTCTGCAGGTGCTTGGGGCCGGAAGCGTCCGCGGCGATGAACGGAAGGTTCACCTCCGTCTCCAGGGACGTCGACAGCTCGTGCTTGGCCTTCTCGGCCTGCTCCCGCAACCGCTGAAGTGCCACGCGGTCGTCGCTGATGTCGAGACCCGTCTGCTCCTTGAAGCGTCGCGCGAGCTCCTCGACGAGGGCGTTGTCGATGTCTTCGCCGCCGAGGTGCGTGTCGCCGCTCGTGGAGATCACCTTGAAGACCCCACCGGCGATCTCGAGGATCGAAATGTCGAAGGTGCCGCCGCCCAGGTCGTAGACGGCGACGCGCTTGCCCTCCTTCTCGTCGAAGCCAAAGGCGATGGCGGCGGCCGTGGGCTCGTTGATGATGCGCTTGACCTCGAGGCCGGCGATCTTCCCAGCGGCCTGGGTGGCCGCGCGTTGCGCGTCGTTGAAGTAGGCGGGCACCGTGATGACCGCCTCGGTCACGTCCTCCCCGAGGTAGGCCTCGGCGATGCCCCGCATCGTCTCGAGGATCATCGCCGACAGCTCCGGCGGCGAGTAATCCTTGCCTCCGGCGTGGATCCAGGCGTCGCCGTTCGTGTTCTGAAGGATCCGGTAGGGCACGAGCGACTTCTGCCGCTGCACCTCCTCGGACTCGAACTCCTGACCCATCAAGCGCTTGACGGCGAAGACGGTGTTCTCAGGGTTCGTGACGCTCTGGCGCTTGGCCACGGAGCCCACGCGGCGCTCACCCTCCCTGGTAAAGGCGATGACCGAAGGCGTCGTGCGGGAGCCCTCCGCGTTGGGGATGACCAGCGGTTCGCCACTGTCGACGATCGCGACGCAGGAGTTCGTCGTGCCCAGATCGATACCGATGATCTTGCCCATCGCGTCCTCTCCCCCCGAATGGGCCTTCGATCAGCCGCTCTCGTCCGCGGCGCTCTCGCCGTCGGCTGTGGACTCCGCAGCGTCCGCCGGCCGACGCGCAACGACGACCATGGCCGGGCGCAGCAGCTTCCCCTGAAGCGTGTACCCGGGCACGACCTCGGCGACGATCGTGCCCGGATCGTGCTCCGTGGTCTCGACCTGCTGCACGGCGTCATGGACGTTGGGATCGAACTGCGCGCCAACGGACGACACCCGCTCGAGGCCGAGGCGCTCGCTGATCTCCTCGAAGCCCCGCAAGACCATCTTCACGCCATCGGAGACGGCCTTGATATCCGTCGCCGACTCCGACGCGCTCACCGCCCGCTCGAGGTTGTCGATGATCGGCAACACGTCGCGGAGCGCGTCCTCCTTGGCGCGCCGGCGCACCTCGTCGAGGTCGCGCTTGATCCGCTTGCGGAAGTTGTCGAAGTCCGCAGCGGTCCGCAGGAGCTGGTCCTTGAGCTTGTCCCGCTCCTGCACCAGCGCCTCGACGGAGCCCTCCGCGGGCTCCTCCGAGGAGTCCGCGGTGGAGGCCGTTTCGGTCGTGTTCTCGTTCGTCGTTTCTTCGGTCACCCGAGCTCTCCTACCGGATCCGAGGTCCGGGTTTTCGAACGGGCAAGGTTAGCCACTGGGCCGGGATTGTTCAATCTTCTTCCCGTCTCTTGGGCTCACCGCTCCTCCTCCCCCTCGTCTCCCACGGCCGCGCCGCAGAGCTTGTCGGAGACCACCTTGGCGGTGAAGCCCACCAGCGGCACCACCTTGCCGTAGTCCATCCTCGTGGGGCCGATGACACCGATGCTTCCGGTCGAGCCGGTGCTGCTGTAAGGGGTCGTGATGACGCTGATGTCCTCGACGTCCTCGAGGTTCGCCTCGGATCCGATAAGGACACGAACGCCACCGGCCGAGAGCGTCTCGGCGAGCAGCGCCGCGAGCCTCTCCTTGTCTTCGAAGGTCTTGACGAAGCGTCGGATCTTGTCGCCGTCCAGAAATTCGGGGCGATCGAAGAGGCGGCCCTGCCCCTCGATGACCATCTCGACGGGCGCCGAGCTGTCGACGGCCTTCTCGACCACGGCGCGCGCCTCCTCCACCACCCCCCGCTGCTCGTCCATCTCCTTGAGGAGCGCGCGGTGAATCTCGACGAGGCTGCGCGACTCGCCCTGGAGCATTTCGGCCAGGAGATTGTTCACCCGCTGCAAGTCCCCCGCGTCTCCGGCCAGCACTCGGTTCTGGACCGCGCCGCCGGCAGTCACGAGAACGGCCAGCAGCTGCCCTTCGCGCAGCGGCATGAAGTGCAGCTGGATGAGCTTCTCCTCCTCCGGACGAGGGGGGGTGAAGACCGCCGCCGCGCCCGTGAGAGCGCTCAGCACCTCGCCGGCCTCTTTGAGCAGCTCCGGGCCCGGGCCGAGGTCCCGCAGCCGGTCGAGCACCGCCGCGCGGTCCTGGGTCGAGACCTCACGCATCTGGACCAGGGCGTCCACGAACACCCGAAAGCCCTGGTCGGTGGGCACGCGACCGGCCGAGGTGTGGGGCTGGCGCAGGTACCCCATGTCCTCCAAGTCCGCGAGAACATTACGGATTGTTGCCGGAGACAGGTTCAGCCCATAGCGCTTGGCCAGGCGCCGTGAGCCCACCGGTTCGCCCGTCGCGATATACTCCGTGACGGTCGCGTAGAGGATCTTCCGACTCCGGTAGGTCAGCTCCGACACGACGCGTAGCAGGAGCCTAGCAGCAGGAAGGCCCTTTTCGCCAAGGGAAGGGGGTCCTCCGGAAACTGGCGCTGGAAGCCGGCCGCCCCCACCATCGGCGCCGTGCGTCGTCTCGGTGCCACCGCGGCCTGGCTCGTCCCCTTCACCCTCTTGGTGACGGCCATCGTCGCCGTGCCGCTGCGCATCCTCGACGATCGGGGGCTCCCCCGCTACCGCGTGCTCAAGGCCGAGCTCCGGGAGGTGGAGGCCACCAACGAGCGGCTGCGCCGCGAGGTTCGGGCACTCCAGCGTGACGTCGAGGATCTCCGGCACGATCCGGCGGCCATCGAGCGGGTGGCGCGGGACGAGCTGGGCCTGATACGCCGCGACGAGATCGTCTTCCAGTTCCCCCAGTGATCCCCGAGTGAGGACAACGCCGCCACGGGGCTGCCGCTTTTTTGCACATTGAGCCCGCGCTCTTTACCACCGGAGCAGGATGACGACCCTGGTGCACGCAGCCCTGACGTTCCGACGCACCGTGCGCGCATCCTACGGCTTCGTCGCCGCCGGTGTCGTCACCTTGCTGCTGCTTCTCGGGCTCTTCCGGGGGCCCCTGGAGTCGTTGCAGCTCGAACATGGGCTGGTCGCTCTCGGCTGGCTCGCGATCTTCGGCGCGCGCCTGGCCGCCCGAGCTCGCCGAGGAGCGGACGCGGCCAAGTGGCTCGACCTCGAGCTTGGCTTCCTGCTCCTGGTCGCCGCTCACGGCGTGGTTCAAGTCGCCGGCGGCCTGCAGAGCGAGCTCTACCCCATCGTCTACGTCACGGTGGCGCTCCTGGCGTCCTTCGCGCGGCAGCCGATCGGCATCGCCCTCGTCGGCGTCGCCGCCCTCCTCGAAGCCGCCGTCTACTTCTTCTGCGAGTCGCATGGCGACGACCTCCGGCCGCTGCTGCTGCACCTGGCGTTCATCGTCTGCTTCGGAGTAATGAGCCTCCTGTTCACCCGGGCCGAGATCGCCCGCGTACGGGAGCGCTCGCGACGGGAGCTCGAAGGCGACCGCGCCAAGATCCAGCAGGAGTCGCGCATGTTTCGCCTCGTCTCAGCGCCCTCGGCGGACGGGGCGTCGGACGAAGAGCGGCTCATCCGATCGAGCCTCGAAGAGGTACGCCACCAAGTTTACCACGTGCTGCAGCTCCTCCACCGGACCTTGGACCTGCACACCTGCGTGCTCCTGATGCGCGAGGAAGCCAGCGACCGCATGCGCATCGTCGAGCTCATCAGCGACAGCGAGCACATCGCCGAGGGACCGTTCGACGCCGGAGAGGGAGCGGTCGGAGCCGTGTACAAGCGGCAGCTACCGATGAACCTTCAGAACCTCAAGCCGGGTTACAAGGGGCTGTGCTACTACGAGGGGCCCGCCCTCGTCCGAGCCTTCCTCGGGGTACCCGTCGTCGAAGCGGGCGCCGTCCGGGGCGTGCTCTGCGCTGACCGGGTCGACGACCGCCCCTTCACCGAGCGCGAAGAGGCGGTGCTGGAAGCGTCCATCGCGCAGATCCTCCGGGCCATGGAGAACGAGCGCATCTTCATGCAGCTCGAGCACACCAAGCGTGAGCAGACGATCCTGCACCGGGCGTCGCAGCGTCTCGGCGCCGCTCTCGACGAAGAGGCGGTGATCGAAGCGGGCCTGGAGGCGGCTCGGGACGTCGCTCCCTTCGACTTCGCCGCGGTGACGTTCTACTCGCCCAAGGACCGCAAGCATCGTCTCCGCAAGGCCATCGGCCACGCCGCCGACGTCTTCGAGGGGCTCACGTTCCGCGACAACACCTCACTGACGGCCATGGCGGTCAAGAACCGCCACTACCTGCCCTACCGCGGCCTCTTCGATGCGCGGCAGCAGGTCGTGTTCACCAAGCGCATGAACCTGCGCGGCATGAAGTCGCTGCTGATCCTCCCGCTCATCGTCCGCGAAGACGCCATCGGCACCCTGGTCTTGGCCGCGCACCGCCCCGGCGCCTTCGGCGACGCAGTGCGGCCGACGCTCCAGGTGCTCGCCAACCAGCTCGCCGTCTCCCTCGCGAATGCCAAGGCGGTCAAGCGCCTCGAAGAGATGGCGACGACCGACGGCCTCACCGGCTGCCTCAACAAGCGAGCGTTCCTCGAGGAGCTCGACAACAAGCTCCGCTCCGCGCAGCGCTTCGGACGCAAGCTCTCGCTCATCGTCACCGACATCGACCACTTCAAGTCCGTCAACGACACCTACGGCCACGCCACCGGCGACGTAGTGATCAAGGAGCTCGGCGCGATCCTGCGCCGGGTCAAGCGCGAAACCGACATCGTCGCCCGCTTCGGGGGTGAAGAGTTCTGCGTGCTCTGCGAAGAGACGGACACGGAAGGGGCGGTTCTTCTCGCCGAGCGGGTCCGCGAGGAGCTGGGCAACTCGGTGTTCCAGTCCGAGCTCGGCAAGCTCTCGGTGACCGCGTCCCTGGGCGTCGCAACCTACCCGGACCACGCGAACGACTCGGCACAGCTCTTCGAAGCCAGCGACAAGGCGCTCTACGCCGCCAAGCACGGGGGCCGCAACCAGGTCCGGACGGCCTGACAGCCCGCTTACCTCAAGAAGAGGTACCAGAGCACGACCACGTTCACGATCAGGAGCAGCACCGCGGCGCCGGCCCATAGCTTGTTGTTCGAGCTCTTCGCCACCGGAGGCGGCGGCTGCGGTGCGCGCCCCTGTTTCCCCCGAGGCGAGGCGACGACGGTGGGCTGGCTGGGTCTCCCGCTGCTCGTGGGGGAGGCGGCCGCGCGTGGAGCGCTCCGCATGCCCGTGGCCAGAGACATGGAGCCCGTCTCGGCCGGGAAGGAGCCCGTCAGCTTGCCTGCGTGGGCGCCGAGCGGGGCGCGCTCGGACTGGTCGAAGAGCGAATCCATCAAGAGCCGCAACTCGAAGGGCGACACGGGGCCCCCGCTCTGCTCCAGGAACTGCTCGAGCGCCGCCTGCACGTGGCCGCAGCTCGGAAACCGATCGCCCGCCTTCTTCTGCAACATCTTCTGCACGATGGCGTCGAGTTCTTCGGGGACGTCCGGGTTGACGGCCCGGGGGGACGGCACCGGATCTTGGACGATCGCCTTGAGGGCCGCGACGGGCTCCTTGAACTTGTAGAGGCGCCGCCCAGTCAGCGCCTCGTAAAGGCAGATACCGAGCGCGAACTGATCGACCCGCGGGTCGAGGGTCTGTCCCTTGACCTGCTCAGGAGCGAGGTAACCGAACTTGCCCTTGATCACGCCGGCTCGGGTGTGCGAGTCGCGAGCGCTCGTCTTGGCGATGCCGAAGTCGAGCAGCTTGATGTGGCCGTCGTAGCTCACCATGACGTTGTGTGGGCTGACGTCGCGGTGAATGATGTGGAGCTGTCGGCCGTGCACGTCCGTCGCGCTGTGGATGTAGTTCAGCGCCGCCGCGATCCGCGAGAAGATGTAAGCTGCCAGCCGAGGATCGAGCAGGCGCCCCTGGGACTTCAGACGCGTCAAGAGCTTGCGCAGAGTGACGCCGTAGACGAACTCCAAGGTCATGAAGGTCTGCCCGGAGTGGGTCCCGCACTCGTACACGTGGCAGATGTTCGGATGGTAGAGACGCGTCGCGATCGCCGCCTCGTCCTTGAACATGCGGATGAACTCCGCATCGTTCTCCTTGTCGGGCAGGATCCGCTTGAGGACCATGTGGCGTGGCCGTCCCTCTACGGTCCCTTCCCGCGCCAGGTAGACCTCGGCCATGCCGCCGCGCGCGATCCGGCCCAGGATGTCGAAGCTGTTCCAGTGCGCGAGCGCCGGGTAGTGCGGGATGTCGAGGCCGCCGCCCAACCCGGCATCCATCGTCGTCGCGTCTTCGCCGTCGTCGTCGCTGAAGGGGTCGTAGTCTACCAACAGGTCCATCCCGTCCCGCCTGCGCCGCGGGTCACCGTCGAGCATACCGCACGGAGGCGCCGCTGCGGACCCCCCAACCCTCCCCCTCAAAACGAACGCTGCCCCGCCAGAGAGAGCCCGAGTTCCTCGCCCAACGACCGGAAATCCGCCGGCACTGGTGCCTCGACCCACTCGCCCTCCAGGCGCAGCCGCCAGCAGTGGAGCCCCAGCCGCGCGGCAGGGCCAAGACCGTGGAGCGCGTCGCCGACGATCGGGTGACCGACGTGGGCCAGGTGCACGCGGATCTGGTGCGTCCGACCCGTACGGGGCCTCGCCTCGACGAGGGATGCCCGCTCCCCGCGCTGCCGGAGGAGCACCTCGGTACGCGCGTACTTGCCGTCGGGAACCACCGCCGGTCGAGCTTGCCGACGAACGTAGCGCAGGGGGGCTTCGATCACGCGGCGGGGCTCCGCCAGGCGCCCGTGCGCGAGGGCAAGGTAGCGCTTGCGGCCCCGGGCGAGCGCCTGCTGCGTGGGCGCGACGAGGCTCCTGCGCGTGACGAAGACGAGCACACCGCTCGTGCCGCGGTCGAGCTGGTGCGCCGCCCAGACGCGCCGGCCGAGGGCCTCCTGCAGACGGCGCTGCACGCAGTTCGGGTCGTCGAGGTCGCGACCGGTGCTCGGCAGACCCGCTGGCTTGTCCACGAACACCACGCCCCCGCGATCGGCAAGAATACGCATCGCGCCGGCCATTGTTGGCCGGCACGACACCGGGAGCCAGCACCGGCGCCGGCGTCCTCGGCGCGGCGGTTGCGCTTTTGCGACCCGGCGTTTACGAGAACGCATGAGCACGCATCCCCAACAGCCGCGCCGGAGAGTGGTACCCCCACCCAGCCGAGCGGCCAAGCTTCTGTCACGCTTCGGCGTCATCGGTCTGGTCCTCATGGGCGCCGCACTGGTGCACGCCCTTGGAGGGACGAACCCCTACACCCCAGCCGGGTACGAGGGCTACGTCGCGCACCAACCCCTGGCCATCGGCCACCGCGAATTCATCCAGACGCAGCGCGGGCCGACCTCCACGGGCTGGCGTTGGCGCCAATACGTCACGAACATCGACATGCGCGTCAACACCTACTCCGAGCAGATGCAGATCTTCTCGAGCGACAACCTCGAGGTCAGCTTCGAGGCGCACGCGATCATCCGCCTCAAGCAAGGCTCGGTCAAAGAGGTCGTCGAGCGCTACAGCGCCAACGACTGGTACGCCAACAACGTCCGGCGTCCCTACCGCACGGCGGTCCGGGAGCTCGTACGACGACGCAACGCCTTCGACATCAAGGACCACAGCGAGGAGATCGCCCAGGAGATCCACGACCGCCTGCGGTCCGAGTACGAGGGCACGCCGATCGAGTTCCTCTCGATCTCCATCGGCAACATCAACTACCCCGAGTCCGTAGAGGAGCGGGTCGTAGCGAACCTCGCCGCCGAGCAGCGCCGCCAGCGGATGGAGGTCCAGCGCCGCATCGCCGAAGCCCAGGCACAGATCCGAGAGATCCGAGCACAGGGCGAGTCGGAAGCGCAGCACATCGAGCAGGCCACGCTCACGCCCCTCTTCGTCCAGCACGAGGCGGCGGAGCTCTACCGCACCCTCGCCGACGAAGAGGACGACGAGGACGGGGTCGCCCGCGCTCAGGTCGTGCTCGTCGTCCCGACGCGCCCGGATCAAGCCGGTGTGCCTCGCATCTACCAGGGAGGCGGACGATGAAGCGGCTTCTCCCCTTCGCGCTCGCAGCGATGGCCGCCTGCTCCAACCAAACCACCCCCGAGGGCATGGTGGGTTACGTCTACCACCGCCCGCTCATCTTCGGGAAGGCGTACTTCGTCAAGACGCAACGCGGCCCGACCTCGACCGGTGTGGTCTGGCGACAGTTCGTCATGAACGTCGACGTGCGCCCGAAGAACTACACCGAGGAGTTCCACATCCTCAGCCGAGACAACCTCAACGTTGGCTTCGAGGCGCACGCGCGCATCGGCATCCGCGAGGACGCGGTGCGCCAGCTCATCGACCGCTACGGCAGCGGCGAGACCATCAACGGGGACCTTCCGGAATGGTACGTGCGCTCGGTTCGGCAGCCCTACCGCACGATCGTCCGCGACGTCGTCCACAAGTACGACGCCTACGACATCCAGGCGCAGACCGAAACGATCGGCCGAGAGATCCTGACGCGGCTCCAGGAGCGCTACGCCGACACGCCCGTCGAGTTCGAAACGATCAGCATCGGCAACCTCGCCTACCCGCCCGCCATCAACGCCGAGATCCAGCGCAAGCTCGCCGCGGAGCAGGACCTCGAACGGATGGAGCGTGAACGGCAGATCGCGGAAGAGCAGGCGCAAATCACCATCACCACGGCCCGCGGCCGCGCCGCGGCTCAGCGCATCGTCAACGAGACCTTGACGCCGCTGTACGTCCAGCACGAAATGCTCGAGGGCTTCCGAAACCTCTCACGCAGCAGCCGGGTAACCGTCATCGCGGCCCCGACCGGCGACGAGGGCGGCTCCCCGGTGGTGCTGGGCCTGCAACGCTGAACCACACGCCCGATCCAGCGCCACCGTTGCTCGATCCACCGCGCCTGGGACGCGCGGTGGATCGAGTTCATTCGTGGGTGGGATCGAAGCGGCAGTAGTTGCGTGCGGTGCCGGTCTCGGGCACACAACGCTCCCGACCGCTGCAGTCTTCATCGGTGTCGCAGGGATCCGAGCAGACCCCTGTGCATTCAGCGTCGCTTCCGCAACCCAAGTCGCGGGCGCAGATCAGGCTGCCTCCGCAGTCGTCTTCGCTTTGGCAGAGCTGACCTTTGTCGGAACGGCAAGCCGCCAACAGAGGGAGAACGAACAAAGCTGCGACCAAGAGTTGTCTCATGGGGCGCATCCTACCCCACATCTCAACAGCGATCGTCGATCGACCGTGGACTGGGCGGGATCGGTGGCGCATTCGCCTTTGAGATGCGCGACC
>JALVDI010000094.1 GCA_027009115.1 Polyangiaceae bacterium
GAGCTCGGGGCATTGAGCCGTCCCCCCATCGATCCCAACGCCCTCCAGCCGCTGGCCAACCGGGGCGATCTCGTGTTTCTCGAGCTCCAGGGCGAGGAGCTCGCGCGGGTCAGTGTGCTGGCGCGGATGGCCTCGAACGAAGAGCGAACCCGGGCGGTCATGCGCGACCCCGAGGAGTTCGGTCAGAGCTTGATGCACGGCAGCCGCGCGCACGTCGTGCAGCGGACCGACGAGTTCGTCGACTTCTCCTGGGAGATCCCACTGCCGCTCGTGGGCGTCTCGGGCCGCATGCGCATGACCCCCACCGAAGACGTCATCGGCGTGGCGGGCCTCTCAGGCAGCCTGCGCAGCGGCCGGTGGGAGTTCGACACGCACGTCTTCCCGTCCGGGGAGGCGGCGGTGATCGGCTGGGGCCGCTTCGATCCCCGCGAGACCTCCCGCCTGCTGCGGCGCCTCATCGCCGACGACACGGACTTCGCTCACGGTCTGGCGATGGCCGCTCAGGTGATGGTCGCGCGCTCCCTGCGGTCGCGGGTGCTGCGCTATCAGCCCTGAATTCCTTGGTGTGAGCCTGATTCGCGCCCGCCGCAGGTGATGCTATCCTTGGGGATGGCTCGGTGATGGGCCGCGTAGGGTGACGATGACGACGCGACTTTGCTTGGGTGCGCTTCTCTTGACCTCTTTGGGCGGCCTCGGGTGCGCCGCGAACAGCGGCGGCGGCGGAGACGGCGGGATGCCGCCGGTCTCCTGCATGGAGGATCGCGACTGCGGCGCTTACGTCTGCGACCGCGACTTGAACCAGTGTGTTCCGCCGGAGAGCCGGCGTATTCCCTGTAGGGACGACGAGGACTGTCCGGGCGACTACACCTGCGAGATGCGTGGCGCCGTCCGCATCTGCATCGCCCCCGATATCTTCGCGCCGAGTTGCGATGACTGCGCCGCGCCCTTCGAGTGCCGCGACGGCATCTGCTTCATGCCCGACGAGAACGGCGCCGTCTGCGAGTTCGATCCGGAGTGTGAGGAGGGCGAGCTCTGCATCGCCGGACGCTGCACTTGGGACCCGCGGATCCCCCGGCCTTGCATGTCTTCGGCGGAGTGCCCCAGCGGCCTCGAGTGCTCCATGGAGGGAACGTGCGTTTGCGACGAGCGCGCCGACTGTCCGTCGGGGACGTACTGCGCCGCGGACGGATCGTGCCGGCCGGAAGACGGCGGCTGCATCGGCGACGACGAGTGCCCCTTGGGCACCTTCTGCGACCGGGGCATGTGCCTCGGCGAAGCGGCCTGCGACGTGGTGCACCCAGACCTCTCCACGGACCCTGTCTGGAACGTGACCAGCACCTACAACTTCCGCGAGGCGCTCCCGGGCTGGCTGTCGACGACCCTCGACCTCGTCGCCGGCCCTGCGCGCTTCCTCGCCGGCGACAGCGACTACCCCGAGCTCGGCCTGCCGGATGTGCTGGAGATGGCCGTTGGCGCCATCATCAACGACGCGGTGCGTGACTGGGTGGACATGTGGCTTCCGGACTATGCCCGGGACGCGCTGTCGGCGGTGGGTACGCTGAACGACATCCTGAGCACCTGGACTGTGAAGGAGCGCATGCGCCTGACGGCGCAGACCGCACGCGACTCTTACATCGGGTCGAGCGAGTGGGTCGAGGTCAGCTTCGAGCTGAACGGCGAGCGTGTCACCGGCGACCCGCGCGACCTCATCGATTGGACCACGACCCCGGACGATTTCACCGCCCGCGCCGTCTGCGGCACCTTGAACATCGAGCGCCACGACGTCGAGATCGGCATCGGTGCGGTCATCGCGTGGGCCATCGACGCGGCCATTTACGAGGCGTCGGACCACAACTACCGCAGCCTGGCGGACCTCGCCGGCAGCTTCCGCAACACCTTCTGCTCGTTCATCAAGACCTTCGCCGAAGACCACGTCGCGGGGACGGGAGACGACGCCGAGATGTGGTGCAATGTCGCCTTCAACGCGCTCATCGATCAGATGGTGATGGCCCTTCAGGACGCGCTCATTCGCCTCGATCTCGTCAAGCTCAAGGGCAACGCGGTGATCGTCGACGGGAATCAGCTGATGCCGGGCGTCTGGGAAGGCTCGCTCCTCGGGGGCGACTTCAGCGGGAGCTGGACGGGGACGCGCTGAGCTCACGGCGTCGCGCCGCGGCGACGAGGCACACGAGCAGGAAAGCGTAGGCGACGGGCGTCGTCGCGTCCCCCAGCCGCACCCAGAGAGTGCGTCCGTGAAGCCTCCGGGCGACCGCGACGAAGAGCTCGGGTGTCCAGGTCGAGGTTTCGTGGACCGCCCGCCCCGTCGCGTCGACGTGCGCGCTCACACCGGTGTTCACAGCGCGGACGAGGTCGCGTCGGGTCTCGATGGCGCGCATCCGGGCCACGAGCTCGTGCAGGTATGGCTCGCGGCTGTCGCCGAACCAGGCGTCGTTCGTGATGTTGATGAGCAGCTCGGGGTCTTGGAGGGCCAAGGTCCGGGCGTGCGCCGGCAGCACGTCCTCGTAGCAGTTGAGGACGCCGTAGCGAACGGAGTCCAGCACCAGCACTCGCGGTCGTGAGGCGGCGCGCAGCCCCGGGCAGGGGAACATTGCCTGGAGCGGAGGCAGCCAGTCCCACAGGGGGACGGTCTCACCGAAGGCGAGGAGCTCGACTTTGTCGGAGACCCCTCGCACGAAGCCCTCGCGGTCGAGGGCGAGGGCGGAGTTCCAGCGGTCGCACCGGCTCGCTCGGGTGACCGCGCCGACGATGAGCGGCCCGCGCACACCCCGCTGCCGGATCGCGTGTCGGCCGTTCAAGTCGCGGGCGAGCCCTCGCGGAAAAGGGAAGGGGTAGGCCGATTCGGGCCATACCACGATGTCCGCGCCGAGTTCCTCAAGGGTGCGCGTCATGTCCTGGAGGGTGGCCAGCTGTGCGTCGAAGAGCCGCGGGTCGTGCTTGTCGTGGATGCCGATCGAAGGTTGGACGACCCCGACCCGGACCCGCGGGCTGTGCGCGCGCTCTGCGTCCACCTGCGGGATGCGCACCGCGCCGTAGGCTGCTGGGAGAAGGAGAGCGGCCACGGCGACGACCGCGGGGAGTCGCCGGCCGGTGGTGGCGGCTTCCCACAGCCCGGCGCCAACGAGCACCGCGAGGGCGTCGAGGAGTGGGGGGCCGCCGAGCTCCGCGAGCTGGGCCCACTCGAGCCAGCCGAGGGTCGCGGCGCAAGGGCGCCAAGGAAAAAGCGACGGCGCCAGCGAGAAGCACACCGTCACCGCCGCCGGAAGGGTGAGCCAGCGCGGGGCGCCGCAGCGAGCGCCGCCCTCGGCGAGGAGTGTCGCCAGACCAAGCACGAGGCCTTGCGCCAGAAAGAGCAGCGCGGCGACGGGCACCGCCGCTATCCATGGGAAGCCGCCGAAGACCTCCAGGAGCCCCTCGACCCAAGAGAGGGCGACCGCGTTGGTGGTCGTGCCGGCCGCCCAGCCGACGACGAAGGCGCGCCGTAGCGAGCTCCTCGCGCTCGCTTGCAGCAGGATCGCGGGGAAGGCGAAGACGAGCGCGGGGAGAGGGCGCCATGGCGCCGAGAGGCCGAGGAGCGCTCCCGCCAGGACGCCTCCGGCGAGCGCTTCGATTCGTTTCCTCGTCATCGTCACCGCAAGGTCAAGGCGCCGGCGCGCATCTCGAAGGTGGCCGGGAGCTGGCCCGGGGCTTCCCCGTCGACGTCGAGGAGGACCGGTGCCTCTTCCGTTGGTTCCGCGATGACGGTGCGGCCTCGGGCGAAGAAGACCCCGGGCCGGTCGAGGAGCGTGCCCCTGTAGAGCTGGGGTGCGAGCGCGAGGTTCGCCCAGGCGCCTTCGCGTTCGATCGCGACCACGTCGAAGAGGCCGTCGTCGAGCTGAGCGCGGGGCGCGATGTGCATCCCGCCGCCGAAGTAGCGGCCGTTTGCGATCGCGACGTTGAGGATGCGCCCCTCCCAAGGTTCCCCGTCGTCGATTCGTAGACGCACGGCGCGGTTGCGGTAGCCGGCCATGGCCCGAAGGGTCCCCAGCAGGAACGTGAGGCGTCCACCCAGCCACTTGGGGCCTTCGTTGACGACGCGGTCGACCTCCCCGCCGAGCCCGAAGCTGGCGATGTTGAGGAACGCGCGCGCCGCGGGGCGTCCGTCGGGGCCCAGAAAGCTCATCCAGCCCACGTCGAGAGGCGTGAGCTTGCCGTGGACGACCCTCGCGGCCATCGCCGACACGTCCGTGGGAAGGCCCAGCGTGCGCCGGAAGTCGCCCCCGGTCCCGCAGGGCATTGGCGCAAGCCACGCGCCCGGTTCGAGTGGAACCCCCTTCTCATCGAAGAAGCCGTTGACCGCTTCGTTCAGCGTCCCATCGCCGCCGACGACGGCGACTCCCGGTGCGCCGCCCACGAGCGCGTTTCGGACGAGCTCGGTGGCGTGTCCCCGAGCCTCCGTGAGGCGCAGCTCCACCGCTGCGCCGTTCGCTTCGAGGTCGCGCAGCAGTCGAGGCAAGAGGCGGCGCGCGCGGCCCGCTCCGGCCTCTGGGTTCACGACCAAGACCAGCTCCAGCGCCGGCATCGGGCGACCCTACCAAGCGCGCCCTGCGAGGGGGAAGGATGAGCTGGGTTGTTGACCGGGCCTCCGGGCGAGAAGTACCCCTTTCGGTCGTGGACGACCAGGGCGAGCAGCGCGAGGACGAAGCGGCCGACAGCGGGGGCGACGCGAATCCGGCCGTTGGTCTCGACGCGGGGTCTGAGGAGGAGGCGCGAGCCGAGCGCGCGAGCCGCCTCTTCGCGCTCGCCGGGGCGATCTGGACGACGACCTTCGCCCTGGGCTTCGTCTGGGAGACGAGCGCGGCGATCGCCGGCCGTGATGCCTTCGTCCGACGTTTCGAGGTCGGGGGGGCGGCGCGTGTGCTCTTCGAGCTGGCACTCGTCTTCCTCGGTGGGCTCGCGTGGCTGGGGCTCGCCATGCGCCTGGGGAGCGATGCGCCCTCCGTTCGGGGTTACCGGCGCCTGCAGTGGGTGGCGGGGCTGTTGGCGCTGGGGTTCGCCTTCGGGCACGCCTGGCGCTTCTGGCTCCCGGCGGCTCTCGGCGCCGACGGAGGCACGGTCTACGAGCTGCTCCGCAGGGCCTCTCCTCGTTATCCTTCGGTGGCGCTCTACGCCGTCGGGCTCGCTGCCCTCGGCCTCGCCTGGGAGCAGAGTCTGCTCCTCCTTGTGGGCACCTGGAGGTTCGTGCGTCGGCCGCAGACGATGCGTTGGTACAGGCTCGCCACCGTGGTGCTGCCGGCGGCGATGTTCGTGGTCGGGATCAACGCGGCAGGTCACTTCGTGACGGGGCGCGGCTTGTTCTGGCGGTCGGAGCACCTCGGGAGTGACGTGCCCACGGGGGCGCCGGGGGCCGGCGAGGGCGAGGCGGCTGACGCCGAGGCCCGCGGGCCCTCTTCGACGGAGGAGTCGCGACCATGAACCGCATCCTCGCCATCGCGCTGAACACCTTCCGCGAGGCCGTGCGCGACCGCGTCCTCTACGTCGTCCTGGCACTCGCCTCGGCGGTGCTGCTCTTCACGCTCGCGCTCGCTGAGCTCTCCCTCGATCAGCAGCGCCGCGTCGTCCGAGACATCGGCTTGGCCAGCATCTCCCTGTTTTCGGTGCTCGTGGCCATCTTCCTCGGCTCGTCGCTCCTCTACAAAGAGATCGAGCGCAAGACGCTCTACGTCATCCTCCCCAAGCCGATCCATCGCTGGGAGTTCCTTGTCGGCAAGTTCTTCGGTATCGGTCTGACCGGCGCGATCTTTGTCCTCCTGATGGGCAGCATTCAGCTGCTCGTCATGGCCGTGCAGGTGGAGCGCTCCGCCGGCGCGCTCCTCGGTGCGATCGTCGCTATCGTGTCCATCGGCGCCCTCATGGGCTGGCGCGCTCGGGACAGGACGCTCGTCTGGGTCCCGGCTGCGGTCGTCGTCTTCGGCGGCGCCGCCTCCGTCGGTTCGCTCGCCGGGATCGACGTTCAGGGCGTCGCAGCGGCGCTCGCCCTCTACGTCGGGGAACTGACGCTGCTGACCGCGATCGCCCTGTTCTTCAGCTCCTTCTCGACTCCCTTTACGACCGGCGCGCTCACTCTTGGGGTCTGGTTGCTCGGGCGCAGCGCCGACACCATGGAGACGATCCGCTCGCGGATGCTCAGCGAGGAGCTCATCGCCTTTCTCCGCGCGACGGCGAAGGTCGTACCCAATCTCAACCTCTTCGTCCCCGGTCCTCAGACCGCGGACGAGCCGTGGGGCTACGTCGCGCAGGCGCTGGCCTATGGCGCCGTTTACACGACGATCCTCCTGGTCCTCGCTGCCGCGATCTTCCGCCGGCGTGACTTCATCTGATGGTGGGACCCCGGCGTGCGTTCGCTCTCGGCGTTGCGGTGACCGGCGCCATCGCGGTGCTGATCACGGCGCGCGTCGTCGTAGGATCGCGAGCAGAGCTTCAGGCCGGCGATGCGGCTCGGCGTAGCGGGGACGACGAGGGGGCGCGCTGGCACTACCGGCGAGCGGCTCGATGGCACGCTCCGGCGAACCCCTACTGCGTCGAAGCCCTCGGACGGCTGGCGGAGATGGCGGTCGCGGCGGAGGCGGCGGGCGACCGCGAGGCCGCCTTGGCGAACTGGCGAGCGGTGCGCGCTGCGGTGGTGGCGAGCCGCAGCTTCTATGTTCCCCACCGGGCGCTGCTGACGCAGGCGACCGAGCGCCTCGCGCGGCTTCTGGCGCGGACCTCCGTGCCGCCCTTCGACGCCCGCAAGAGCGAGGAGAGCCTGCGGGCCGAACACCGCGCTCTGCTGGCGGCACTCCCACGGCCCTCGCCAGGCTGGAGCTGGCTGGTGCTCTTGGGCTTCGTCGTCTGGGTGGCCAGTCTCTTTCTTCTGGCGGCCCGGGCCATCGACGCCCACGACCGCGTGCTGCGCGACCACGCCCTCCGCTGGGGGGGGCTGGCTGCCCTCGGGCTGCTCCTCTTCGCCTTGGGTCTCAGCCGCGCGTGACGGCGGTTGCCCCAGGCGGGAGGCTGCTGTAACTCCCTGGGTGACCCTCGCTCTGCTCGCTGGTCCTAGCGCTCCTCCCTCGATGCTTCGCCGCCGCTCTTCGCTCGCTTGCTCGCCGTTCTGGAATGCGCGGCCGCTGGATCGTTCTGGGGGCGGGCGCTGATGGACAACCTTCGCATTCAGGGCGGTGCGCAACTCCGGGGCCGCGTCCGCATCAGCGGGGCCAAGAATGCCGCGTTGCCGATCCTCTCGGCGGCTTTGCTCGCGGACGGTGACCACCGCTTCCGCAACGTGCCCGAGCTGCGCGACGTCGGCACCATGGCCAAGCTCCTGCGCACCCTCGGTCAGGACGTTCGCGTTGCCGGCAACGTCGTCGACGTGCAGAGCCGCCCAGTGCCCGACGCCGTGCCCGTCGCGCCTTACGAGCTCGTCAAGCAGATGCGCGCGTCGGTCCTCGTACTGGGGCCTCTGGTCGCGCGCTACGGCCGGGCGCACGTCTCGCTCCCGGGGGGCTGCGCCATCGGCGCCCGACCCATCGATCAACACCTCAAGGGGCTGGAGGCGATGGGCGCGCAGGTCGTCCTCGAGCACGGCTACGTCAAGGTCGAGGTCCCGTCCGGACGTCTCCGCGGCGCCGAGATCGTCTTCGACATGCCGACGGTGACGGGAACCGAGAACCTCATGGCGGCCGCGGCGCTGGCGCGTGGGCGGACCACCTTGGTCAACGCCGCCCGCGAACCCGAAGTCGAGGAGCTCGCGCGGGTGCTCAACAAGATGGGCGCGAGCGTCGAGGGCGCGGGGACGGATGTGATCGTCGTGGAGGGCACCGACGCGCTTCAGCCGGTGGACCACGCGATCATGGCGGACCGCATCGAGGCGGGCACCTACATGGCCGCGGCCGCGGCGACGCGCGGAGACGTCCTGCTGGAGGGCGTGACCTTCGAGCACCTCGAGGCAGTGGCCGCGAAGATGCGTCAGGCCGGTGCCGTCGTCGAGCGCGAGGGCGAGGGGGTCCGTGTCTGTGCGCCGGGTCCGCTGCGCGCGGCGAGCCTCCAGACCGCGCCCCACCCAGGCTTCCCGACCGACATGCAGGCGCAGTTCATGGTGCTGATGTGCACCGCGCAGGGGCGCTCGACCATCGTCGAGAACATCTTCGAGAACCGTTTCATGCACGTGCCGGAGCTCAACCGCATGGGCGCGCGCATCGACGTCGTGGGCCGGACGGCGACCGTCGAGGGGGTCGACGCGCTCCAAGGAGCCCAAGTCATGGCGACGGACCTACGAGCGAGCGCCAGCCTCGTGATCGCGGGTCTGGTCGCCGACGGCGTCACCGAAGTGCTCCGGGTCTACCACATCGACCGCGGTTACGAGCGCATCGAGCAGAAGCTGTCCCAGCTGGGCGCGACCATCGAGCGAGTCCCCGGACGTGCTTGAGCGTGACGAGCTCGTGTGGGCGATCCCCAAGGGACGAGTCCTCGCGCAGCTTCTGCCGCTCTTCGAGCGCGCGGGGCTCGACACCGCGCCGCTGACGGTGAAGAGCCGCAAGCTCATTCGGCGCGCTGCCGGCTGCCGCTTCCTTCTGCTCAAGCCGGACGACGTCCCCACCTATGTCGAGTACGGCGCAGCGGACGTGGGCGTCGTGGGTCGCGACGTCCTTCTGGAGCGCGAGTACGATCTCTACATGCCGGTCGACCTCGGCATCGGCTGCTGTAGGCTCGCCGTCGCCGGCCTCGTCGACGCGGCCTATCCCCCTCCGCCCGGTCGAACCCTGCGGGTCGCGACGAAGTATCCCAACGTTGCCCGCCGCTTCTTCGCGTCTCGTGGGCTGCCCGCCGAGATCATTTTCGTGCAGGGGTCGGTGGAGCTCGCACCGCTGACGGGCCTCTCCGACGTGATCGTCGACATCGTCGAGACAGGCGAGACGCTGCGGCAGAATGGGCTCAAGGTTTTCGAGGCAGTCGCCGAGGTCACGAGCGTCGTCGTGGCGAACCGGGTCGGGCTCAAGCTCAAGCGCGCCCGCATCGCGCCGTTCTTGAACGCGCTGCGAGGGGCCGAGGGTGCGGCGCCATGACCGTCACCGTGCGCCAGGCGTGCCTCGGCGATCGCGAGGAGCTCATCGCACTTCACCGGGCGCTCTACATCGAGCACCGCAGCCAAGTGATGCCACCGGAGCTCGAGCCCCTTTACGCCTACCGTCGCTTCGAGGAGGTCCTGGCCGAGGATGTCGGTGCCATGTTGCGCAACCCCGCGACCGCCCTCCTCGTCGCCGAGGACGAGGAGGGTCGGGCGGTCGGTTATGTGAGCGGCTACGTACGGCACGATCCGCGCCGCCTCCTGAGCCGCAAGGGCGTCCTCGGCGACTGGTACGTCCGCCCCCCGCATCGAGGCGCGGGGGTAGGAAGGCAGCTCGTCGATGCGCTCTTCGCGATCTTCGAGGGTGCCGGCTGCAGCGTGGTCGAGACCTCCACCTGGCCCTTCAACACGGCCACGCGACGGGCCATGGAGCACCTGGGCTTTCGGGAGATCCAGATCGTTTACCGCAAGGAGCTCTGACCCAGGAGGCACAAAGGCTCGAGGTCAACGGCGGGGGGAGACCGTCAGCCGGTCGCGGATCTGCCGGAAGGTGCCGCGGCCGATGCCCCGCACGCGCATGATCTGCTCGATGCGCTGGAAAGGTCGCCGCTCCCGATAGGCCACGATCGCGGCCGCTTTGCTCGGCCCGATGCCCGGCAGAGCCACGAGCTCCGCTTCGGTGGCGTGGTTGAGATCGACCCGCGGCGCCGCGCCGGTTTCTGGGGTCGCGTCTTGTCCCAGGGCGGGCGCCGGGCCGCTCAGGCCGAAGCCGAGGGCGAGCGCGAGCAAGAGCGAGCGAAGGAGTGAGGTCAGCGTGTTCATCGTACGATCCTTTGTTGGTTGCGATGCTTCGTTGCGACGCACCGCCGTGTGCGGCGCGAAGATGCCGGAAGACAGGCGTGCTTCTCGCTCGCCTTCGCGTCCTCCGCGCCTCCGCACTGAGCACCCCCCGTGCCAGGATCCGGCTCCAAGGAATTCGCGTGGTTACGAGTCCTCGATCGGCGGATCGGCGGGCGGACCGGTGGCGGCCGCCACCGCTGTCGACGGCTTGAGGATCCCCCGAAAAGGTGCAAGTCTCGCGCACCGATATTCGGGACCTCACCCAACGGCGTGTCCCGACGCCCGACCAAGCCGGCGCCCGCCGCCTGGAGGACCATGAGAATCACGCTCACTTCCGCTTCGCCGCTCTCGCTTTCCGTCGACTTGCTGGTGGTCGGTGCGAAGACCACGAACTTCGGCGCGGATGCAGCCCTTTCGAAGCTCGATGCCGCGTTCGGTGGGATCCTCGCGCAGCTTGCCAAGGACGAGGGCTTCGAGGCGAAGGCTGGCCAGAAGCTGAAGATCCCCGCGGCGGGCAACAAAAAGATCAAGGCCAAGTGGGTGGTGCTCGTCGGTCTGGACGGCGAGGACAGCATCGATCACGCCCGCGCTCTGGCGCACGCGGCCGCGAAGTCGAGCGCGCGTCAGAAGCGCGCCGCCGTCGTGCTTCCCAAACGCGGCCAAGAAGAGGTGCGCGAGGCCGCGACGGCCCTCCGCCTCGGCACCTATCGCTACGATCTCAAGACCGGCGACCGCAGGCCCAAAGGGGGCCTCAGCGCTGCGCAGATCGTCGTCCGGGGCGCCATCGACGCCAAGCTCAAGCGCGCCCTCGCGGCCGGCGTCGCGGTCGGCGAGAGCGTCGCGCTGGCGCGGGATCTGGTCAACGGTCCGCCCAACCTGGTCAATCCCCTCACCCTCGCTCGGACTGCCAAGAGCGAGGCGACCAAGCTCAAGCTGCAGTGCACGGTCTGGAACAAGGCGCAGATCAAGAAGGCGGGCATGAACCTGTTGCTGGCGGTCAACGCCGGCAGCGCGATCGAGCCGCGCTTCATCCACATCCGCTACAAGCCCGCCAGGCCGAAGGCCAAGGTCGCCTTCGTGGGCAAGGGGCTGACCTTCGACGCCGGCGGACTTTGCCTCAAGCCGGCCAAGTCCATGGTGGACATGAAGTGCGACATGGCGGGTGCAGCGGCGACCTTGGGCATCGTCCTGGCGGCGGCCCGCTTGAAGCTCCCCGTCGAAGTGCACGCGATCATCGGCTCCACCGAGAACATGACCGGCGCCGCGGCCTATCGCCCCGGCGATGTGTTCACGTCTTTCGATGGGAAGACCGTCGAGATCATCAACACCGACGCGGAGGGGCGACTCGTGCTCGCCGATTGCCTCGCCTGGACCGCCAAGAAGGTCAAGCCGGACATCCTCATCGACCACGCGACCCTCACCGGCGCGTGCATGGTGGCGCTGGGGCCGAACCGCGCAGGGTTCTACACGGACGACGAGACGATCGCGGACCTCTACAGCGCCGCGGCCGAGAGGGCCGACGAGAACCTCTGGCGCATGCCCCTCGACAAGCAACTGCGCAAGCAGCTCGACAGCCGTGTGGCAGATCTGAAGCACACCGGCGGGCCTTACGGCGGGTCGATCACCGCCGCGCTCTTCCTGCGGGAGTTCGTCGGCGGTCGCCCGTGGGCGCACCTCGACATCGCGGGTCCGGCGTTCCTCGACAGCGCCATCGAGCGGGCGCCCAAGGGCGGCACCGGCTTCGGTGTGGCCACCGGCGTGCGCTTCCTCGAGGCCCTCGCGGAGCGCTGAGATGCGCCGGAGCGCCGCCGCCGCGCTCCTGTGCTTGGTCCTCGCGCCGGCGGCTCACGCTCACCTCGGGCACGTGGTCATGCGTGCCGAGCGTTACCTCAAGCTCGACGCCGAGCGAGGCGGTGTGCGGCTCGTCGTGTCGCTCACCCTCGGCCCCGAGCAGACGCTCCGGGTGGCGCGTGCCGCCGATCGGGACGGGGACGGTGTCGTCTCACGGGCGGAGGCCGACGCCTACATGCGCCAGTGGGCCGAGGGGTTGGCTTCGGACCTCCCCGTCGAGGTGGACGGGGAGCCCGTCCCGGTTTCCTGGGGCGAGCCCTTCTTCGATCCCATCGGACCGATCCGGTCTGTCCCGGGGGCCGTCGAGATGGTGGCCCACGTGCCCCTCGAGCCCGGGCGTCACCGCGTCAGCCTGCGCGACGCGATGCGGAGGGAGGCGTTCGATCGCACGGACGTCGCGTTCGAGGGACAGCCGGGGACCGAGGTCCTCGCGAGCGGGCCAGGGGCGCACCCGACCCAGCGGGTTCGCTCCATCTCGTACGGCGGCAACGATGCGCCCGAGCAGCTCACCCTCGAGGTCCGGCTCCCTGGGATGCCGCCTCTCCACAGGTGGACCCTCGTCCTGACGTTGGCGGTGTTGGTCCTCCTGGGCGGGGGCTTGGCCTGGCGCCGCACACGCGCGCGCTGGCGAGAGTGAAACCAGGCGTGCTCGCCGACCGGCGCCGCACGCGTGCCTTCGCGAGAGTGAAACCAGGCGCTCTCGCTTGGCCTGGCCGCACGCGAGCGCTTTCTCCAGGCTGGACGCCGCACGCGCGAGAGCGAAACCAGGCGACCCACTGGCGCCGCCCGCGCGCGCTGGCGAGAGTGAAACCAGGCGCGTGGCCTGGCGCGTTCGCGGTCAAGACGAAGACGCCCCGCCGGAGCGGGGCATCTGAGCGGGGGGCAAGGTCGGCGCTTCAGCGGACCCGGAAGGGGAAGTTCACGTTGAACGAGGACCGCTGGAACGGCGGCACCCGTGCGCCGCGCACCGTCCGAGCGACGCAGGACTGGACCGCGGGAGGCACGCCCGTGACCCGCACGCTGCGTACCCGGCCGGAGCTGGCGAAGGTGATGGCGGCGTTGGCGACGCCGGAGGTCCCGTTGCCGCAGGAGGCGACGCGCCCCGAGATGCCCCCGAGGGCTCGCCGGACGTCGTCGCGGCTCGGTTGCTGCGGGAGGTTGCTCGCCATCGAGGCGGTCATCGACGAGGACATCATGCTCGAGCTCATGCTCAGGGCCTGGTTGAGCAGGTCGTCGATGCTCCCGCTCACCATGCGCGAGCTCATCGAGCTGGTCATGCGGCTCGGCTCCGACCGGGGGCTGCTGCTCATCGCCGCGCTCGATCCGCCGCTACGCGAGCGACGGCTGCGGCTGCGGTTGCGGTTCGAGCGAGCCGATGAGTCGTTCTCGCTCTGTGTGGAGTCTGCCGCCTCGGAGGGCTCGGGCGCCTCCTCCATGGCGGTCACGGGCGCGCCCGCCGCCGGCATCCTGTCCGTCGCGGCCGAGGAGGGTTGCGCCGGCGTGCCGGGCGCGGGCGCCGCGGCGTTCGGGTTGGCGAGCGGCTGGCCTGCGGCGTTGGGTGCGCTCGCCGTCGCCACGGGCTCCGGCTTCTGGGTGAGGACGACCACCAGCGCCACGAGGAGCCCGACGACGAGCACGCCGCCGATGCCCAGGCCGATCAGCAGGGCCTTGTTGTTCTTCTCCGGTTCCGGCACCGCCGGCGCGAGCACCGGCGCGCCGAGGGAGCTGCCGATGCCCCCTCCGATGGAGAGCAGGTCTTCGGGCGCGCCGCTTGCCGCCGGTGCGGACGAGGAGGAGCCGCTCGTCGCGGCGGTCGCGCTCGCCAGCGCGCGGATGTCGATCAGGCCCGAGCCCTCGCCGGTGGCGTGCCCGGGCTTCGCCGTGCTCGGGGCGCTCGCGGCCGCCGCTTCGCTGCCGCCGGTGGCCAGGGCCTGGAGGTTCGACAAGGAGAAGAGCACCGAGTTCTCGTTCCGCTGGCCCGTCATGGAGGCCTGCTCCTGGCTGACCCGCGGGCTCGGCGCCGAGGCCACCACGTCCTCGTCCACGCCGCCGAAGGGTGACGCGGAGGGGTCCGCGGCCGCGAAGAGATCGGCGCCCGCGTCCTGGGCAGGGGCCGGTCCGCCGAAGGCGTCGCTGGCCGCGGCGAAGGGGTCGGCTCCCATCGTCTCCGCCCCTCCCGTCTCTGCTCCCGCCGCCAAGGCCGGCGACGCGGCCGCTGGCTCTTGGGGTTGGGGCTGGGCCTGGCCTGCCTCGCCCGTGACCGCCGCCACCAGCTCGGGCACGTCGCGCGCTGGCTGCCAGCCCTCGAACCCTTCCTTCCAGACGTACGCCTCCCAGTCGATGGTGCCGTCGGTCAACATCGCGCCGATCTGCGCAGGCGCGAAGGGGCCCTGTTGGTCCCCGTCCACCACGACGTGCCAGATCGCGTCGCCGCCGTAGTCGTAGACCTGCGTGGCCTCTTCCTGGGGCGCGTCGAGCTGGTCACCGCGGACGACGATGACGTTCGAGCATTTCTTGCAACGGATCTTGAAGACCTTGCCGGCGACCTTTTCGTCGGCGATCGAGTACTTGGCGGAGCAGTTGTCGCAAACGATCTTCATTGTGGGGGATGACCCTTGAGCTAGGGGTGGTTCTCCGGCGCGCCGGAGGGGGGAGATCAGCGGCAGATTCCCAAATCGGTACGCGATGATAGTCGCCTCGCCGCCGCGCGATCAACCGGGACGAGACGACTTCATCGACCCCCCGTCGGGGCGACCCTTGGGTGAGAGGGGTGAGAATCGCCGGACTCAGTTCAGGGTCTCCAGCGGCGTGCCGTCCTTGCCGCAGAACGTCATGGCGGCCTCGTAGGTGGCTCCGCAGCTCGGGCACACCTTCCGGACCTCCAGCTCGGCGCGCTTTTGCTGGGCCACGAACAGAGCGTAGGGCACCAGAGTCTCGCCGTCGTGCCGGCAGGTGTCTTCTCGGGGGCCGTAGCCTCGGCGACAGGCGGGGCAGATCATCCCTCGCGCGCGCGTCTCCGGATCCGAGGGGTCCAGGAGCGGCGAACCATCGTTGGGGCAAAAGGCGTCGCCGCTCTCGTCTTCGCGACCGCAGACCGGGCAGACCCGAACCGGCGGGCGCGCGGTGGCCCCGACGGGGGCTTGTGGCGCGGGCGGCGCCGACAGGGCCGGCGACGGGGCGGACGACAACGACGGATCGGGGGACCGCTCGGGTGCGACGGCGCCGGCCGCGGGCCTCTCCGAGGCGCGACGTCGACGCCGGACCCGGAGGATCACGCTGGCGAACGCCGCGAGCAGCGCGAGCACCGCGAGGGCGCCGCCCCAGAGCAGCCAGCCCCCGTCCCGCACCGCGTGCGCGGACACGCCGGCGGCCTCCTCTGCCTCCGCGCGCAGCCCGTCGTCTCGCCGCCGGCCTTCGCGCTCGCGCCTGGCCGTCAGATCGCTCAGATCCTCGCTGCGGACTTCGATCTCGGCGGACGCGCGCATCTCGCCGCTGCGCGCCACGACGCGAAAGAGCCCCTCGGCCTCCGCGGCGCGCTCCCCTGCCGTGAAGCAGCGCCCGTCGAAGGTTCCGGCGCTCACGCCCGGTGGGGCCTCGAGCTCGAGGGCGACGCGTCGGCTGCTCAGAGGGCAACCGGCGGCGTCGACGACTTGAGCCCGAACGCAGACGCGCTCTCCGGGCGCGATCGTCCTCTCGGTCGGGCGCAGCCGGATGCGCGCCGGCGGCCCCGGGGACTCGCAACGCGGCTCCCGGGTCGGGGGCTCCGCCGGAGCTGCGGCGCTCACCTTCGTCAAGGTCTGCGTGGCTCGCCGCGTCGCCAGGCAGCGCGAGTTGCGCAGGCGCCAGTCCCAGCTCGTCTCCTCTTCGAAGCGGATCGTGTCGCCGGACGCCCGGAACACGTAGCGGCCTCGCTCCGGCTGCGCGTCGCCTTCGGGGGTCTGGCAGCGGATCGTCCACGTCCCTCCTTGGAAGCTCACCGAGACGCGCCGGATGCCGGGCTTGTCGCTCCAGCAGCGGTTGGTGGCTCCACGCACGGCGCCTTGGAAGCGCAGGTGGTCGCCGCTCTGGGTGATCTGAACCGAGCCCCCGGGTCGAGAGAAGCTCGCCGGAGGCCGAGGGCCGCAGTCGGGGCCCCAGCTACGGACTTCATGCCGTACTTGGCGCGGACCCGCGCGCCACTCCCCCTCGTATTGGGCGAGGGCCGCCGAGGAGGTCCAGAGCGCCAGGAGCGTCAGCGACAGGCCGCGCATGCACTCCCCCTTACCACGCCGGGACGGAACGCGACGAGCCCAGGAGCGGGCCCTGGGCTCGTCAGCGTCTTGAAGATCTGCGAGGCGCGATGCGCCGCGCAGGGGGCTGCTGCCGCGACGCACGGAAAGGTAAAGGTAGTCGGGGCTCTCAGCTCGCCTTCAGCTTGCGGACCGCCTCGGTGAGCTTCGGCACCGCCTCGAAGAGATCCGCGCGCAGGTAGTAGTCGGCGATGTCGGCGATGGGAGCGGTGCCGTCTGTCGGGTCCGCTTTGTTGATCG
>JALVDI010000095.1 GCA_027009115.1 Polyangiaceae bacterium
ACTTTGCTGAAAGGCATGGGGGTCTCAGGGCCGTGGTCGGACGGTGCGGTACTCGATGACGTCCTCGTGCTCCGGCACGTGGATCACCCGCTGCACGAAGGCGCCGGGTAGGTGGACGTCGTCCGGGTCGATGGCGCCGAGCTCGACGAGCTCGTCGCACTCGACGAGGGTGAGCCGGGCGGCCGTCGCCATGATCGGATGAAAGTTCCGAGCCGTGCGATAGAAGCGGAGGTTCCCGAAGGGGTCGGCTTGACGCGCCCGGATCAAGGCGACGTCGGCGGTCAGAGCGCGCTCCAGGACATAGCTTCGCCCGTCGAACTCGCGGGTCTCCTTGCCCTCGGCGACGACGGTCCCCGCGCCCGTCGGCGTGTAGAAGGCCGCGATGCCCGCGCCGCCGGCCCGCATGCGTTCGACGAAGGTGCCTTGCGGCATGACCGTCACCTCGATGCTCCCGTCGGCCATCGCCCGGTGCAGGTCCTCGTTGTTGCCGACGTAAGTGCAGAGGACCTTCGCGACGATGCCCGCCTGGAGCCAGCGCGCCAATCCCTTGCCGAGGTTGCCGGCGTTGTTGCTGATGAGGGTCAGCTCGCGGATGCCTGCATCGACGACGCCGTCGATGAGCGCCTCCGGGTTGCCGCAGAGGCCGAAGCCCCCGACCATGATGCGGGCACCGTCGCCGACGCCCTCGAGCATCGCGGCGATACTCTGGCGGACCTTGCTCATGGCCGGGGCATACCCTTGGGCTCCGCTGGCGTCCAGACGGCAGAGGGTCCTGGGGCTCAGGGTACGCTGGTCGCCGCGTCACGCAGGGCGGCCTTCAAGCGACGGAAGCCCTCGCGGAGCTCGCTTGCCGTGATGCACAAAGGCGGCGAGACGACGAGGGCGCCGCCGCCTCGCCGTAGCTGTCGCGAGCCTTTGACGTGGGCGAAGACGTCGTGCGCCCAGAGGAGCTCCCGCAGTCGTCCGAGCGCTGCCTCGCCGAGGTCGAGGTCGATCGCCGCCAGCAGCCCAATGCTCCGATAGCTCTGTGCCGCGGGCAGCTCGGCGACGAGCTCTTCGCAAAGCTCGGTGAGGGTGGGGGCGAGCTCCGCGGCGCGTTCGACGAGGCGCTCCTCTTCGTAGACCCGCAGCGCCTCGAGGGCCGCCGCGACGCCCAGAGGGTGCGCGTAGTTCGTCAGCCCACAGGCGAGCACGCGCTCGTCGAAGGTGCGGGCGACACGTTCGTGGACGAGCACGGCGCCGAGCACCCCGTAGCCGGCGGTCAGGGCCTTGCCGACGGTGATGAGATCGGGCGTGATGCCGAAATGCTCGAGGGCGAAGAAGCGGCCGGTGCGCCCGAACCCCGTCAGGACCTCGTCGAGCACGAGGAGCGCGCCGTGACGGTCGCAGGCGCGGCGGACCTGTTCGAAGTAGCCGGGCGGGGGGATGAGCACGCCGTTGGCGCCGACGACCGGTTCGAGAAACACGGCCCCCACGTCTCCTTCGAGCTCGAGCACGCGGGGGATCTGGGTCCCCTCGACGCCGTCGTCCAGGTCGAGGACGTGGACGACGCCGGGGATGCCGGGCGCGACTTCCCCCCGGCGCCAGTCACCGGTCAGGCTCACCGCGCCCATCGTCGCGCCATGGTAGGAGCGGTAGCGGGAGAGGGTCTTGTAACGGCCGGTGTGCATCCGCGCGATCTTCAGCGCGTTCTCGTTGGCCTCCGATCCACCGAGGCAGAAGAAGACCTTCGAGAATCCGGGCGGCGCCTTGGCCAAGAGCGCCTCGGCCAGCGCTCCTTTGGCGGGGTAGTCCGCGGACGGCATCGTCAAGCAGAGCCTGTCGGCCTGGGCCTTGACCGCGTCGACGATGCGCCGGTGGCCGTGGCCCGCGTTCGCCTGGTAGACGAGGGCGCCGAGGTCGAGCACGCGCCGACCGGCGACCTGCATCCAGGCGCCCTCGCCTCCTTCGAGGGCGACCGTTTCGGCGCCGGACTGCGCCTGCCAAGTGAAGAAGTACGGGCGCGTCAACGGTCTCTCCAGCAGGCTCGGAGGGTCTCTCCAAAGGCTTGGAGCGCTTCGATCTCGACGTCCAGGGGCGGCGCGACGAGGAGGGCGCCCGGCAGAGCGCCGACCCGAGGCCCCACTCGCCCCAACCGCGCGGCGAGCTCCTCGGCGCCCTCGCCCACGTGAGCCACCCGGAGCAGGCCGCGGCCCCACACGTCCACGCCGGCTCGTCGCAGAGGTTCGAGGGCCTGGTCGAGGGCGACTTCGGCGTCGCCGAGCCCGAGGTCGTGGGCCTCCCGTGCGGCCCGCAGGCGGTGGTGAGCGCGCACGAGGCTGAGCTCGTCGCCGTCCCAGGTCGACACCATCGTCAGTGGTTTGGGCACGTGGTAGCGGGCGCTCGCGTGGACGAAGCCGAGCTGGCCCCCGGCGTACCAGGCGACGAGGTCCGGCGTGAAGTCTCCGGCGCCGTGGAAGGCGCCGCGCCCCGAGCGGTAGTACGCCGTCGCCGTCTCGACGTGGACCACGGGGATGCCGTGGGCGCTACGAAATGCCTGCAGCGCCTGCCAGAAACCGTCGGGGACGACGCGGCCCGTGCGCTCCTGCACGGGCTCGATCCAGAGGCCGGCGATTCCATCGGCGCCCAGCTCGTCGACGAGTGCGCTCAAGGCGCCTAGCGTCGCATCGGCATCGTCCGCTGGGTGCGGCACGCGACGGAAGAGGTCGAAGTAAGCGGGCCCGCCGCGGTGCACCTTCGGGTCCGACAAGGATCTCGCCGCTGCTGTCGCGTGCCCGACGTAGCCTCCCTCGAGGCCGACGGCGACGAGGCCCTGAGGACGATGATGGCGCAGGATCCGCAGGGACTTGTCGAAGGCCTCGGCCCGCGAAGAGGTCAGAAAGAGGTGTGGATGCGCCGGCGTCAGGGCGCTCACGTGCTCGATGGCGCGCACCACCGCGGGCGTGACGTAGTTGACCAGGGTCAGCTTGTGGACCGCCGGACCGTAGAGGGCGCCTTCGTCGTAGAGCCGGCGGAGCGTGGCCGGGGCTTCGCGCAGAGGAGCGGTCACCTCGCTCCAGTCGTCGGAGGGGTCGCTCGCCTCGCCGATGGCGAGGGGACGACGCAGCGGCATGCGGTAGTAGACGGCCTGACCGTCGCCGCCGTACTGACGGCCGTAGACCGCGACGACGGTGGCGCCCAAGCGTGCGTTGATACGCCGCATGGGTTCGGTGGCGCCGACCCGCATGCGCCCCGTCAAGAATTGGTAGCGTGGGCGTCCGTCGGGGCGGCGCAGGCGGGCGGCCGCCTCGACGAGGGCGCGCTTCATGCGCAGGCCCAGGCGGTGACCGCGGTACGCCGGATCGAGGGTCGTCGACAGCGCGTAAATCGTGTTGGCGAGTGGCCGGAAGGGGTCGTCGTCGACGCCCGCCACACCGTGGATGCGTTCGAGGGGCGCGCCGAGGGCTCCGCCGACGAGCTGCCAGCGCCCGTCGACTCGTGCTTCGGCGACGACGGCGACGCCGGCGGGGTCCAGCAGCGCGAGCGCGAGCTTCTCGCGTGGGTCACGGCGCTCCGGTTCGTAGACGCGCGCCTCGAGGGCGACGAACCCGTCGAGGATCGCTTCGGCCTCGGTGGGCTGCACGACCCGCACGCGGGTTTCAACCGAGCGTTCCTTGGCGGCGGGCTTTTCGACGGCCGGTGTCGGGTCCCTCCAGGCCGGGGGCGCGGGGCCTTCCCCAGCGGGATCGAGATGTGAACGGAGGTATTCGAGGCTCGCCCGAGCGGCCTCGAAGACCCGATCGAGGGCGATGGCGTCGAAAGCCCGCGAGAAGCGGTAGCGGACGGTCCGACTCCCGGCACCGAAGACCACCGCGCCCCGCCAGAAGCGCTGCGCCAGGAAGGCGGTGAGGTGCCCCGGGGTTGGCAGCTCGAAGGCTGCCGCGTAGCCCGTGGCGCGGGGGGCGTCCACGAGCTCCGGGAACTCGTCTCGGAGCTCGGCCAGCCGTGTTCGGCAGCGGTCGGCGACCTCGGCGGCGTGGGCGGGATCGATGGCGTCGAGGTGGAGGCGGCCCCGGACCGCCGACGCCCCGTGGGGCAGGGTTGGCTCGGGGTCCGGCCACCGGCTCATGACCACGCCGAGCTGCGCGCGCTTGGCGAAGGTGACGACGTCCGGGCCGTCGGGGGCGCCGGCCAGGTCGACGTAGCCGAAGCGCTCGTGCCAGACGAGGGCGCCGCCCAGACCGAAGCCTGTCTGCACCTCGTCGACGATCAGCGGGACGTCACGGGAGCGGGTCAGCAGGCGCAAGGCGCGGTGGAAGCGGGCCGTCGCGTAGCGATCGCCTCCCTCGCACTGCATGGGCTCGACGAGGACCGCGAACACCTCGCCGCCGGCGAGGCGCTCCTGGACCGCCGCCAAGGATCTAGCTTCGGCGGCGAGCAAGGGGTCGTTGCTGTCCAAGAAGGGGCTGAAGTCGCCAGAAGTCGCCGCCGCGCGCCAGCCGCCCGGCTCGGGGGGCTCTTCGCCGGGCGAGAGCCACGCCGGGAAAGGCGCGAAGCAGGCCTCGTAGCCCGCGATCTCGTAGGGCGCGCGCTTGAGGGGGTTGGAGCTTGCCGAGAGCGCCAGGAGGGTGCGGCCGTGGAAGCCTCCTTCGAAGGCCAAGACCTTGCGCCGGGCGGGGGTGCGGCTGTGGCAGATGGCCAGCGCCCGTTCGTTGGCTTCGGCGCCAGACGCCGCGAAGCCCACCTGGGGCAGGGTGGGCAGGCGCTCCCGGAGCGCCGCAGCGAAGGCCTCGGCCGCCGGTCCGTCGACGGCAGGGCCGGTGTGCAGGAGCGAGCTCCCGAACGCGCCCTCCGTGTAGCCACGGACCACCACCGACGAGGCGAAGCCGTCGGGAAAGGTGGCCGTCTGGCTCATGGCGTCGATCACGGACAGGGGGGGCTCGTCGACGGACACCATGAAGGGGCCGGCGCTGCGAAGGTGGTCGACGACGAGGGGTTTTTTTTCCCGAGGGACCCGGTCGCCGAGATAGAGCCGCGTCAGCCAATCGTGGCTGGCGGGCAGCTCGCCTCCTGGGGGGAGGCAGACGCGCAGCGGGCGCTCCTGCA
>JALVDI010000096.1 GCA_027009115.1 Polyangiaceae bacterium
TCACCATCGAAGACCTGCGGGCGCAGGCCGCAGCGCACCCGGACGATCCGGCGGCGCTCCACGCCGTCGCCGCCGGCGAGCTCCTTCGGAACGATGGGGACCCGGCGCGCGCCGCCGCGGCGATCGCTCGAGCGCTGCAACGCAGCCCGAACGACGCGTCCCTTCATCTCCTGGCGGGGCTCGAAGCTCAGGTCCACGGACACCCGGCGGCGGCGCTCGATGCGCTTGTGAGAGCCCTCGAAAAGACGGCTCCTGGCGACCGCGAGGACCCGGCCGTTGCGGAGATCGCCGCGGCCCAGATCGACGAGCTCACCCACGTCGCCCCGAACTTTCGCGAGCATGTGGAGGCGCGGCTCGAGGCCATCGCGCCCTCGCTCCCGCCGGCGGCCCGGCAAACCGTGCACGAGACCCTGATTACCCTCGCCTACCGCGCCGGGGACACCGAGCGGGTCCGGCAGCTTGCGGCGCGAGCCGGCTGCCTGAGCGAGTGGCGCGCCGCCGGCCCCTTTGGTCCGCGGGAGCTGCTCGGTTTCGACGACGCCCTCCCCGCCGGCGAGCCCGGACCCATGGCCGCCGAGTACGACCTCGGGCCCCTCCGAGGGAGGCGCCCAACCCGTTCCCTCGAGGCGCGGGGTTGCGCGGTGCATCTCGGCGGTGGCCCCGTGGCTGCCGGCGGAACCACCTACGCGGAGGCCTTCGTCGAGCTGCCGACGGCCGGCACCTACACGCTTCGGCTCGAAACCCCGAACGCGGTCGAGCTGAGCGTCGACGGCGAACGCAAGGTGCGCCTCGACCACCGCCGCCTGCCGTTGCGGCGCGTGACGTTCCACCGAATCGAGCTGGACGCCGGGCGGCACGAGATCGGCGTGAAGATCACCACGCGGCACCCGAACCCGATCCTGGAGGTCAGCCTCACCGAGGGTGAAGGCGACACCTCGCTGCCCCAGGGCGAGGGAACCTTCGCGCGCTACCTTCGCGCGGCGGCCCGCTTTGCGCGCGGCAACACCGTCGGCGCTCGACAGACCCTCCTGCCCTTCGGCGACGGCCCCGGATCGCCGGTCGTCCGCGCCCTCCAGTCCGCGGTCGCCCTCGCCGACCCGCTGCGGCCTGCGCAGAAGCGTCGCGACGACGCCCGGCGGCTGCTGCGCGCCATCGTCGAGCGAGACAGCGAAGCTTGGTTCCCCGTGCTCCAGCTCGCGCGTCTCAAAGCCGCGGAGGGGCGCGACCAGGAGGCCATCGCCGATCTCCGCGCGGCGGTGCAACGTTGGCCGGAGCTGTCCACTCTGCGGCTGGTCCTGGCGGACCTGCTCCTCGAGCGCGGCTGGGACGCCGAGGCCGGCGAGCACATCGAACGATCCCTCGAGATCACCCCCGGCGCGTGCCCGCCGATCGCGGCGGCCCTCATGCTCGCCCGGCGCCGCGACCGCGTGCACGAGATCGATCGCCGGGTCGAGGAGGCGGTACGCTGCGACGCCCGCAGCTCGGAGCGCTTCCAGCTCCTGCTGAGCCAGCGCCGATGGTCCCAGGCCCAGGCCGAGCTCGACCGCCTGGCGGCCCTCGAACCACGGCAGTCCCGGGTCAACCTCCTCAACACGCGGCTCGGGCTCGCCGAGGGGCGGGCCGACCGGGCGGCCGTCGAGGCCATCCTCGGTGAGCTCCAGGAGCTCAATCCCCGATCGGCTCAGGTCCGGCTGGAGCGCGCGGACCTTCGTCTGGCCGCCGGTCAGCGACAGGAGGGCCTCGACCTCCTCAGCGCTGCTCTGAGCGAGGAGCCTGCGGCGATGGCCGACCTGCGGCGCGTGCGGACGGCCCTCGGTGGGGGCTTCGAGTTCGACGGGTACCGCATCGACGGAGGGGCGGTGATCGACGCCTACGAGGCGTCCGGGCGGCGTTACGACCAGCCCCAGGTGCTGGTGCTCGACTACACCGTCGTGCGCGTCTTCGACGACCTCTCGTCGATGGCCCTCACCCACCAGATCTACAAAGTACAGAGCGAGGAGGCGGTAGACGCCCAGGGCGAGTTCGCACCGCCCAGCGGGGCGACGATCCTCCAACTGCACACCATCAAGCCCGATGGGACTCGACTCGAACCCGATCTCATCGAAGGCAAGGAGACGATCTCGCTGCCGAACCTCGCCGTCGGCGACTACGTCGAGTACGAGTACGTACGGCTTCTCGATCCCCCGAGCGGCCTACCCGGCGGGCTGCTCGGCGACCGTTTCTACTTCGCGAGCTTCGAGCTGCCCTTCGATCGGAGCGAGATGGTGCTGCTTTTGCCCGAGGGGATCGAGGTCCAGATCGACCCGCGCGGGGACGCGCCCGAGACGCAGGAAAGCCGCGAGGGAGCGCTGCGGGTGCTCCGTTGGCGCGTCGACCAGAGCGAGCCCCTCGTACAGGAGCCGGCGAGCGTTGCCGCCCGGGAATACATCCCGTCGATCAACTGGGGCATCCACGCCACCTGGGGCCGCTTCCTCGGAGGGCTGCGGGACGTGCTCGCCGACCGCGAGATCATCGACCCTGCCGCGCGCAAGCTCGCGCGACGCATCGTAGGCAACGCCCGCAGCGACGAGGAGAAGGCGCGACGCCTCTATTACTGGCTGCTGGAGAACGTCGAGAACAACAACAACGTCTTCGGGCAAGCAGCGGAGATGCTCGCCGGACGCACAGGCAACCGTGCGCGGATCCTCCACTACCTACTCGGCTTGCTCGAGGTTCGGTCCAAGCTGGTGCTCGTGCGTAGCTTCGGCGCCGACCAGACGCGCTCGGAAGTGGCCGACGAGGACACCTACTCGAACCTCTTGGTGATGCTCGGCGACGGACACGAGGCGACCTACCTGCAGCCCACCGCCCGAGGTGTCCCCTTCGGCTACGTCTCGCCGGCGCTGCGCGGTGAAGATGGTCTCGTGCTGACGCCGGCGCACCAGCCCGAGCAGGTCGCCCGCATCGTGCTCCCGCCAGCGAACGGAGACGAAGACACGCGCCGCATCGAGATCCTCGCGGATGTCGCCGACGACGGCTCGGCGAGGGTTCAGGTCGTCGAGACCTTCCGGGGCCACGAAGCGATCGAGTGGCGCAGGGACCTCGAAGGAGTGCCGGAGGCCATGATCGAGCAGCGCTTCGAGGAAGCCTACGTCGCGCGTCTGCTCAACGGAGCCAGCCTCGAGTCGCTGACGATCACCGGCCGTGAGGAACCGGAAGAGCCGCTGGTGCTCCGCTACAGCGCCCGGGTCCCGACGCTGGCGCGGCGCCAAGGTGCCGGCTTTGTTCTTCCGGGGCTCTACCCGACGATGCTCACGCCGCGCTTCGCCCGCGTCGCCGAGCGCACCACGACTCAGATCGTGGGGCCGCCCCTTCACCTGGATGTGGTCGTTCGCGTCCGCACGCCCACAGGGGCCCCACGCACACCGATGCAGGCCACCTCCCTGGAGGCGAGCGGCGCGAGCTTCCGGATGCAGGCGCGGGTCGAAGATGGCTACCTGCGCATCGAACGCCGCCTCGACGTTCCGTTCCTCCGGGTACCCCCGGACGCCTACCCGCAGTGGGCGGCGTTCTGCCGCGCCGTCGACGAGGCCGAAGCGCGGGAGATCCCCCTGCGCTAGAGCGCATCTCAACAACAATCGTCGATCGATCCGTAGACGGGACGGGACCGCTGGCGCATCCGCGAGCCGAGGGAATGCCGAGCAACGCCCTTCGACAGCGACGGTTCGGACACGAGGTCGCCCATCCCGTTCAGCGGCGGCAGATGCCGAGGCTGCTGCCGGGCACCGACTCGCAGCGCCAGCCCGTGGGGCAGAGCCCGTCGTCGCACAGGCGCGTGCAATAGCCGGCGATATCGCACAGCGACGAGTGGCAGTCGGCGGACCGGGCGCAGCTCTCGCCGAGGTCGCGGCTCCCCGCCGGAGCGCAAAAGAGCTCGATGGCCCCTCCGTCCAGGACCTGCGGTCGACAGCCCATGCCGAGGGCGCAACCTCCCTCGGCGGTACAGCTCTGCACGCACCGATCAGGGACCGCATCGGTGGGGTCGAAGTCGGCGCACAGGCCGCTGCGGCACTGGTTCGGCGGGGTCGGTGAGCAGAGGGTGCCGATGGCATCGTCCCCGGCGATGTCGCCTCCGGTCGCGAGGGTCGGCGGGGCGCAGATGGGTGTCGCCGACCCGAACTCCGCGGCGCAACGGTATGGCGCGACCCCCGCAAAGAGGGCGCGCCGTGGGCAATCGCTGGCGGTCTCGCAGGGGGCAGTGCAGCCGATGCCTGGGATGCAGAGGTTCGTCCCACACTCGCTTCCGGCGGCCGTGCAGGGCTTCTCGATGTCGACGCAGAACTTCTCGGCAGCACCGGGAGGCCGCCAGCAGGCATAGCCCGCGGGACACTCCAAGGCGCTGAGGCACTGGCGGGTGCAGTGAGCCTGACTTGCCGTACCCAGGCACGCGACGGCGCAAGTGTCGGGCGCGGCGACGTTGCACCGCTCGCCGGTGTCGTCGGGGACGCAGACGCCCTCGACGCAGAGGTGCTCGTCGGCGCAATCTCGGTGCGCCCCACAAGGCCGCGAGCAGAAGGCCGTCCCGCCAAGATCGTTCACACAGAGCTCCGAAGCGCAGTCGCTGGCGGCGGCGCATCGATCGAGGTACTGGCCGGTGCCCGGGACGGCGCTGTCCGGCGGCGGCGCGCTGTCGCGTGGAGGGGCGGCGTCGGCGGGAGGCCTGGCGCTGTCCGGCGCCGAGGCGTCGCGGGAGGGCGGCCCAACGTCGACGCGGGTCGCGCCGTCCCGGCCCGCCTCACCGCCGCCGTCAGCCGTGCGGGCGCGCCGAGCGCTCGTGCAGGCGAGCACCGAACCGAAGAGCAGCACGCCGAGCAGGCGACCCAAAGCCCGCTCAGTATATCGTATCCACCGAGTTCGCTTCTTCAGCGCTCAAGGCGCCGCGACGGTCACACCCACCTGCGCCCCGCCGTAACCGGCCGGTTGGACCACCGGCTGCAAGGGCTGCGCGACCACCTGCGGCGCTCGGGGATCGACCAGGCCGACCACCTGGCCTCCTGCGAACTGGACCTGCAAGCGTCCCCCTTGCCGTCGCACGTAGGTCCACACGTCGGCGTCGAGGGTCGGCGTGAATCGTTCGGGCGGATAGCCCATCGCGACGACGACGCCCGCCTTGGTCATGCCCTGGAACACCCGGCCCTGCTGCACCCCTGCCCGGTCTTCCGCAGAGAACCGAGCCAAGTCGGGGCATGTGGGCCCGAAGAGGCGCTGGACATGCTGATCGATGGGCGAGGGCGAGGAGCGGTGCGCTACGTAACGGTAGCGCCGACCGTTCGCTACGAACACGACCTGGCGCCCCCGAACGGATGCGATCTGAACCGGCGTGCAAACGGGGATGAGCGCTTGATCGGCATAGCCCAGGGAGCTCACGACGCCGCGAGGGTCGGCCCGTAGGTTCGTCAGCGTGTAGAGCGGCGCGTCGCTCTCGACCGTGTAGGTTGCGCCCCCGCAAGCCGAGAAGCCCAGCACCGCAGCGAGAATTCGTAGGCGTGTCAAGTTCGTCACGAACCACAGCACTAAGCCATGGGGGCGACGACTGCAACTCTGCCTACTCGGCCACGGCCCCGGTGGCCTCGGTGGCTTCGGTGGCTTCGGTGGCCTGCACCGTGATGGACACCCGCGCGGTCAGCTCCGGCCCGTACGAGCGGTGCGCGTGGTCCGCGAGCTGAAGCAGGAGCGTGTGCGGCCCGGGCGTCAGCGGCACGTCGGCCTCCGTCTGCCCGCCGCCGTAGTGGATGTGCGTCTCATCGGCCGGGACAGCCGTACCCACGGGGACCGGCTCACCGTCGACGATGATGTGGTGATGCCCCGTGTTGGGCTCGACGGTGCCCGCGGGCCGGATCGCCGCACCCTCCACACCCATGACGACGTGCACACGCACTTTGCCATCCTCCAGCGGCCCGGTGACCGTCGCACCGTCTTCGAGGTTGACAAAGCGGACCCGCGCGCCAGAGAGGGGCTGGAACTCGGCGCCTGGGTTGCCGTGCGCCTCGTGGTCGGAGGCCTTTTCGGCCGATGCCTCCTCGGCGGATGCCTCGTCAGTGGATGCCTCCGCCGAAACCTCGTCGGCCGGGGCCTCGGTTTCCGAAGGGGTCTCTTCGCCGCCACACGCCAACACCAACGCAAAGACACCGTAGAACCAACGCATCGCTTCACCTCTCTGAGCGGCCGCGCCGGACGCCGGCAACAAAACCCTCGAACCCAGACGCGCGCTCGCCGCGGAGCATACACGCGCCCCGCGTGCCGAGCATCACGACCTCACGGCCGGGCACTCGCCGTCACGACCTCGAACTCGAGGAGCTCGGCGCCGCTGGCCACAGGGCGCTTCGCCTCGCCGGCGGCCTCTTCGGCGGAGGTCCCCCGGTGCTGCTCGCGGAACTGCCGGCTGCCGAGCCAGGCCTGGAAGGCCTCTTCGCTCTCCCAGCGGGTCAGGACGAAGTAACGGTCGTCGCCCTTGACGGGGCGCAGCAGCATGAACTCTTCGAAGCCGGGCGCCTCGTCCACCTTGCCGGCGCGGGCGGCGAAGCGCTTCTCGAGCTCCGGCCCCATGCCTTCGGGGACCGAGATGGCGTTGATCTTCACGACGGACATGAAGCAACCGTGCCATGAACCGGCGGCCGCGTCCGTAGCTTTTCCGCGGACCAGGGCATACGCGCCGTCGAGAAGTGCGCGTCGTCGACGAAGAGCTTTCCCCGGCGACGTGGGGCGTGCGACGCTACTGCCGTGCGCGCCTTCGATCGGAAGTTCGGAGAGGACTTCGTCGCACAGCTCCCGACGACACCCGGCGTCTACCTCTTTCGCGACGGCGCCGGCGAGGTGATCTACGTAGGCAAAGCCAAGAACCTGCGAAAGCGCCTGGCGAGCTACCGCCGAGCGACGCAGCGCAAAGCTCACCGCAAGATGCGCGCGATCGTCCGCGCCGCCAGGAGCGTCGAGATCCGCCGCGCCGCATCCGAGGTGGAGGCGCTCCTCCTCGAGAACGAGCTCATCCGGGCGCTCCGACCCCCGTTCAACGTGGACGGGAAGTTCGAGTTCCTCTACCCAGCGCTCGGGCTGGCCCAAGGCCAGCGGCACCTGTGGCTCTGCCACACCACCGATCGTTCGGCCGCCTTGGACGCACCGGAGGCCCCGTGGCAGTGGTACGGTGCCTTTCGCTCGCGCCTGCGGACCCGAGAGGCGTGGAGCTCTCTCGACACGCTCCTCTCCCTCCTCGGCCACGCCGACGCGGCGGCGGCTTCGCATCGGCGGCGGGGCCGCTGCTCGCTCCGCGCCTACCGCCAGGTCCCAGCGGCGGTTCAGGAAGCGCTCCCGAGCTACCTCTCGGGGCGCGGGCGCGGCTTCGTCGCGTCCCTGGCCCATCACCTGCTGGACCGACCGCGCGCACGGCGGAGAGCGGCCGAGGTGCAGCAGCACCTCGAGGTCCTCGTGGCGTTCTTCGACAGCGATCTGCTCCCCCTCGCCCAGGCCCTGCGCTCCGCCGGCCGGGACGACACCTTTGTCGCCCGAGCCGAGCGCGACGCTCTCTTCCTTGCATGCCGAGGAAGCGGCCTACCCTCCCCCTGAGCATCGGTCGCCTCCCGGGCCCAAGAGGCCGAAGCATCGGAGATCCTCTCCTCGCTCAAGGGAGGAAGCGGTGCACCAGCCCCGGCGCGTGGCGACCCAAGAAGGAAGCCAGCCGCCCATGGCCCGTGAACACGAAGTCGCGCTTGCGCGCGTGGATCGCGCGCACACAGACGCCGGCGGCTCGCTCGGC
The DNA here is from genome assembly GCA_027009115.1 of Polyangiaceae bacterium. Classification (GTDB taxonomy): domain Bacteria; phylum Myxococcota_A; class Polyangia; order Polyangiales; family Houyiibacteriaceae; genus JALVDI01. The sequence goes on from JALVDI010000096.1 coordinate 7,790, forward strand.
GCTCCACATCAGACGCTGCGGGCGCGGGTCGCGGCGGCTCGGATCGTGGCGACCTTCGTTGTCGACCTGCGCGATCTCGCTCTCGACGAAGCCGGGATGGATCGTCGTAACGCTGACGCCGCTATGACGCAGCTCGGCCGCGAGGGTCTGCCCGATGGCGTGCACCGCGGCCTTGCTCGCCGTGTAAGCCCCGTTGCCCGGCAGCGGCAAGAAAGCCGCGACGCTCCCAATGAGCACGAGTCGGCCGTCGTGACGCTGGACATGCGGCAAAGCTGCGCGAAGGGTCGCGACCAGGCCGAAGACATTGACGTCGAACTGACGTCGCCAGTCCGCGACGCTCAGCTCCTCGAACCGACCGCCCACTGCGAAACCGGCGTTGGCGACGCAGACGTCGAGGCGGCCGAGGGTCGCCGCGACCTCATCGGCTCGCTGCTCGACCTGAACCTCGTCGCGCACGTCGCAGGGCGCACAGAGACCTCGGCGCCCACGAGCCTCGACCTCGCGGACCACCGCGGCGAGCCTGTCTTCGCGCCGGCCGCTCACCGCAACGTCGGCGCCTTCGTCGGCGAGTGCCAGAGCCAAGGCTCGGCCGATGCCGCTGCCGCCGCCCGTGATCCAGGCCACTTGCCCGTCGAAACGTCCAGCCATGGCCCATCCTCGCCCGGATCGCGAACGAGGACCAGGATGGGACCCCCGCGTCAGTCCGAGAGCAAGGCGTCGAAGAGCAGCCACCCGGCCCCAAAGAACACCAAGTCGAAGGCAGCGAGGATCTGGACCCATCCGGCGATCTCGACCCAAGGCGCGCCGGCAAAGAGCTCCCGAGTGGCGACCACACCGCCGAGGAGCGCGGGGGTAATAAGCGGGAAGATGACGACGCTGAGCGAGAGGTCGCGGGCGTTGCTGCGCACGCCAAGAGCGCCGAAGAGCGTGCCGGCGGCCACGAAACCGAAGGTGCCGAGGGCGAGCAAGAGCGCCAGGGTTCCGAGGTGGTCGAGCTCCAGATGGAAGAAGACGGCGACGAGGGGCACGAGGACCAGCTCGACGACGGTCAAGAAGAGCAGGTTGCCAATCGCCTTGCCGAAGAAGATCGCCCCTCGTGGGATGGGGCTGAGCAGCAACCCCCGCATGGCATCGTGCTCACGCTCACGGCCCCAACTGCGGAGCACGGCGAGCAACCCCGCGAAGGCGACGGACACCCACAGCACGCCGGGGGCGATGCGTACGGCCAGGTTGCGGTCGAGGTAGAACGAAAGCGACGAGAGCACGACGACCAGGACGGCGAAGAACGTCGTCACGAGCGTGATCTCCCGCGTCCGCGCCTCGATGCGGAGGTCCTTGGCCGCGATGACGAAGGCCGCGCGCACGAGGCTCATGACGCCGCTCCCTCGGCGACAACGCTGCCCTCTCCGTCGAACACGAGTCGCCCCCGCCGCAGGAGGACACGGCGATCGGCCACCTGCCGCGAGAGCTCGTCGTCGTGGGTGACCAGCACCACCACCGCGCCCCGATCGCGCTCCGCCCGCACGACCTCGACCAGCCTCTGAACCCCAAGCGTGTCGAGTCCGGTGGAGGGCTCGTCGAGAAGCAGCAACGAGGGACGCGCCACCAAGGCCCGAGCCAGGGCGACTCGCTGCAGCTGTCCGCGCGAGTAGGTCCGCACCGCACGGTCGATGAAGCGGCCGACCTCGAAACGCGCGCAGAGCTCGTCCGCGCGGCTCGTCGGCACACCATGGAGCTCGGCGTAGAAGCGGAGGTTCTCGCGGCCCGTCAAATCGGGGTAGAGCATCGAGGCGTGGGTAAGGACGCCCAGGTGCCGCCGCACCTGTCGGGCGTGCGCTCGACCGTCGAGGGTGCCGAAGGCGATGCTCCCCGAGGTAGGCTTGGCCAGGAGCGCCAGACAGTGCAACAGGGTGCTCTTGCCCGACCCGTTGGGCCCCTCCACGACCGTCACGGCCCCAGCCGGCAACGTCAGGCTCACGCCGGCCAAAGCCCGCGTTCGGCCATAGAGCTTGACGAGCTTCTTCACCCGAACTTCGGCGAAGGCCACGGCCATCGGCGGGAGCCTACAGCACATCTCAAGGACGATCGTCAATCGATCCGCATCCGCGAGCTGAGACGATGCCGAGGCTTGTCGAGGAGGATGGCGGCAGCGCGGAACGGCGAGGCGCGGGTACTGGCCGGGCTCCGGGCGCTCCGGGGCATCGAAGACGACGAGGAGCTCCAAGATCACTACAACGAGGTCGTCGCCGGGTCTTGAGATGGGCTGCCCGTTGAAAGATCGACCGGGATGGATCGCGCTCGTGAGGATGAAGCTGCGCGACGCGGCGAGCTTGGGCGCTGGCGCGCCTTGTGGTTGGATGCAGCGCATGCGTTGGTTCTGCGCGGCCATCCTCGCATCCGAGCTCCTGGCGGGTTGCGGTGGGACCTCTCCACCGCCACTCCGCCTGAACGAGGTCTTCGGATCGGCGCGCGTCGCCGTGGCGCGCCGTGAGGCTCCCGACCTCTACGCCCGCGCCGAGCTCGCCCGGCGGGAAGCCGAGCGAGCACAGGCCCGTGGAGACCGCGAAGCCGCCCAAGATCACGCCACCCGCGCACGGCTGCTGCTCGAAGCGGCGATCGTCGAGGCGGAGCGCATTGCTCTCGAAGGTGAGCGCTTGGAGGCGCTGAGAATCGCGGATGAGGCCGCCACGGCGGCGGCCGCTGCCGAGCAAGCGCGCCATGAGCTCGAGCGCGAACGAGTCCACGCGCGGGCCGCCGCGCTCGCACGGGCGCAAATGCAGGAGGCGTGGGCGCAGGCGGCGCAGGAAGAGGCGCGCCGCTTCCGCCGTCGCTCGGCCGAGCTCACCGCCGCTCGCCGCCGGGCAGCGCTCGCGCTCCGAGATCGGGCACGGCTCGTGCTGGCCGCGGCGCGGGCGCTCGGGGCGGACGCTGCCCAAGTCGAGCAAGTCGCAGCGACTCTCCCCCGGCCCGACGGCGATCCCGCCCAGGCCTTGGAGCAAGCGGAGCAGGCCTACCGCGCCGCCCTCGCCGTGCTGGGCGCTGCCCGGGCGACCCACCCCGTCGACGAAGCCGTCCGGGCGAGCTTCCTGGCGGATGCCCGCGAACATGGCTTCGACGCCGAGCTGAGGCCCGAAGCCGCGGTCCTCTCCCTGCCTCGGCGTCCCACGACAGCGCAGCTGCGCGCCCTCGCGGCGCTGACCGCCGCCTACCCCCACGGCCCCCTGCGGCTCCGTGGACCCAGCGCATCGAGCCTGCGCGCCCGGCTCGTGACCGCCGGTGTGCCGTCCGAACGGCTGGAGGTGGTCCGGGGCTCCCAGAAGCTCGAGCTCGCCCTGCCGGCCTACGGCGCGCCCCGCTGACAGGCGGCGCCCGCGTGGCCCTTCGGCCCTCCAGCCATCTCAAGAGCGATCGTCCATCGCTCCGTGGACTGGGCCGATCGCGCATCCGCGAGGCGAGGCAAGGGACGAGGTTCGTCAAGATGAGCCGATGGCGGCCGCGGGCATGGGCAGGCCGCGGAGCAGCGACGAGGGGGGAACCGTCACTCCAAGCCGCAACGGCCGCGCCGCGCCTCGATCGCCCCAAGAAAATCCGAAGCGGAGCAACTGGCGGCGAGGTTCATCGACAAGGGGACGTTTTCATCGGGAGGTCCACCAATGCTGCGTTCCATTGCCGCCGCGCTCGCTCTCTTCGCCTTCGGCGCAACCGCCGAGGCCCAGTTCGATACCCGCTTCGCGTTCAGCGTGGAGGGCGGGGGCGGCGCCCTGACAGAAATTGCGGAGGAGGACGACGGCCTGGCTTTCTTGGGCGGAGCGGGAGGCCTCATGCTCGGCGCGCGGATCGGCCAGCCACGCCCGCTACGAATCGGCGGGACGCTTTCGTGGGTGCTCGCGTATCAAGGGTCCTTCTTCGCGGACTCCTCGGCCATTCTTCATCGCCACCATGCGACGGTGGCGCTCCGCGTAAAGTGGCTGACCGCCATCTTCGGTGTCGGCCCGACCGTCGTCACTCCTTTGGACGGCGCCTTCGAGGGCACCGTCGGTGCGTCCATCACCATCGACGAGCGCGTCGTTTTCGGGCAAAGCGGCGTGTTCCTCGGGATACCCTTCAAGATCGACTTTCTTCCCAAGAGCGACCTCGCGTTGATGCAGCTGGTGCTCACCTTGGGCTTCCAGACCTTCTGAGGGCTCGGCTGTCGGTCGCCTGAGCGAGGCGCACTCCGAGGAGGCCGAGGCCGCCGACGGGCCGGCCGGGCTCTGGCCCGGCGGGTCCGCGAGGCCTTCGTTGCCGAGGCCGCCGAGGTCGTCGAAGGCGACCAGGCCGGCAGGGGGTGCCGAGCGCACACACACACCAGGACAATCTCCTGTTCCTGTTATCGTCTGGGCCTTGTGGTAGAGTGGCCCATGAGCTTTCTCAAGGATCACCACAATGACTCGGACGGCCTCTTCGTTGAGGCCCTCGAACACTCCTGGGGCGAGCTCTGCGAGTACGCCAAATCGTGGTCCACGTTCATGGACACCATGGGTTTTGCTCCTCCGTCCGAGACAGTGGTCGATCGGTTTGTCGAGAAAATTAGGACCTGGCAAAGGCTCCGGCGGCTGTATTGGAAAAAGGACTTGGCGACCATTCGGGCGGCGCCACTAAACGAGAAGATCCTTTGTGGCCTACAATTGAACGACAACCTGCCTTTTGCCGTGTTCGCGTGGAACTCATTCATCGTCGGCAACGTCACCATTGCGGCAGCGCTTGAACGGAGAAATGGGTCGGAGTACCCGGCAACGTACGTCTGGGATACGATGGCGCGGCACGTCGTTGGTTTTCGCGGAACGCACGGTGACTCCAGCGACTACCTCGGAGTCGACGAAGGCCAGGCTCCGCGGGAGTGGACCCTCCTACCGCTATCTTTGACGAGGTGGTCGGAGGAGGATGCGCCCTTCCTACGCGACAAGCTGGATGGGCAATGGTTTGAGATCGCGTTCCACGAGCACGGCAAACGGCTCGTTGTCGATAAGTACTGCACCGAATGCCACCTCTACGATGCCAACGAGCCCCAGGATAATATTTTTATGCGCATCTCGGGGGACGTCGACATCCGCCATATCCTGGCCTGTTTCGAGCCTCACGAGTAACAGTGCGGCACCGGACTGCAGGGTGCAGTTCGGTGGCTGTTCAGCCCGTAGCGGGTGGCCTGCCTGAACGCAAAACCGTGCTCGAAGGGTGCAGTTCGGTGGCTGTTCAGGCCGCGTAGCGGGTGGCCTGCCTGAACGCGAAACCGTGCTCGAAGCGGTTGGACTGAAGGAACGATCGGAGATAGAGGATCCCGCCGGCACCCTCGCGCGACTAGGACGCGCGCCGGAGACCTTCAGGCGCTGCGTGACGAGCGTCTTGCACGCGGCACGGGCGTACATGTTGTCGCTGGGGCGTCTTGACGTAGCGGAGGGCAGCGGAGGCAGGCTGTCGCCCGCCGCGCTTCCTCGGGCTGTCGCCCGCCGCGCTTCCTCGGGCTGTCGCCCGCCGCGACGCCGAGCTCGGCCCGCCCCGCAGCAGACGGGGGCGCGGACTCGGCACCAGGGCACACAGGCACGAGTCTGCGGCCGCAACGCGCTCGTGCAGCGCGAGGCAACGCCAATTCTACAGGAATTATCAACGTTTGCACGAATGTCCTTGCGCGGACACAAACCCGAGTAAAAACTCGGGTTTGTGGAGAGGTCTCCCCGCACCAGAGCGAGCCGCCGCCGGCGACCCCGCCAAGCTCGCGCGAAGGCGACGGTGGCCGCGATCCTCGACGCTGCCGAGCGTTTGCTCGTCACCGAAGGGCCCGAGGCTCTGAACACGAACCGTGTCGCTGCGGAGGCTGGCGTCGGTGTGGGATCCGTCTACGAGTACTTTGGCAACAAAGAAGGGATCGCGCTGGAGCTCATCGAGCGTCTCTCCGCCATCGAGACGAGCACTCTTCAGCGGCGACTGGCCGCTGTGCCCTGCGACGACCTCGACGGGGCGGTCGACGCGGCGATCGAGGAGACCTTCGCGCTCTATGGGCGCCACTACGCGCTCTACGAGGCGCTCTGGTCGATGACCGCCGTGGTCCGAGAGCTCGGGCGCCGCCCCGCCGAGCAGGCGCTCCTCAGCGAGGTGGAGCGCCGGCTCCGCCGCGCGGGGATCGCCGAGCCGGAGCTGGTGGCCTTCACCGTGTTCCACCTCGTCGAGTCCCTCGCGCTGGCCTTCGCGCGCGCTGGCCGGTGGGATTGCGTCGAAGGCATCGAGGAAACCGTGCGCGTTGTGCGCGCTTACTTGAACGAGAGGAAGACCCGATGAACACGCTCCCCCAAGAGGGCCTCAGCCGCGACGCGATCGACACGGCGCTCGACGAACTCCGTGCCGAAGACCTCCCCGTCGACGACGGTCGCGCGTGGGGTTACGTCTACGACGCCGGCCCCGAGGTTGCTGCGGTGCAGAAGCTTGCGCTGACCAAGTTCATGAGCCTCAACGGTTTGGACCCGACGGTTTTTCCGAGCCTCGAGAAGCTCGAGAACGAGGTCGTCGGCTGGTGTCTGGCGCACTTGCACGCACCGGAGCAGGCCGTGGGCACTTTCACGAGCGGCGGCACCGAGAGCTGCATGCTCGCCGTCAAGGCGGCGCGCGACTGGGCGCGGGACCGGCGCCCCGAGACCACGGCGCCGCAGATGATCCTCCCGACGACCGCCCACGCCGCGTTCCACAAGGGCGCGAGCTACTTCGGCGTCGAGGTCGTGCCGGTCTCCGTCGACCCTGACACGTTTCAGGCGAACCTCGACGAGGTCCGTGCCAAGATCAACGATCAAACGATTTTGATCGTTGGCTCCGCCGCCGGCTATGCGCACGGCGTCGTCGACCCCATCGAGGAGCTCGGGCGCATCGCCGAGGAGCACGCGCTCCCGCTTCACGTCGACGGATGCATCGGTGGTTTCCTGCTCAACCTCTTCGAGGAGCTCGGCGAGGACGTTCCGCCCTTCGACTTCCGCGTCCCGGGGGTGACCTCCATCTCGATGGACCTACACAAGTACGCCTTCGCCCCCAAGGGGTCGTCGGTACTCCTCGTCCGGGATCCGGAGCTGCGCCGCGCTCAATACTTCGCATGCGCGTCCTGGAGCGGGTACTCGGTCGTCAACGCAACGATGCAGAGCACGAAGTCCGGCGGCCCCCTCGCGGGGGCTTGGGCCGTCATGCGCTTCTTGGGCAAGGAAGGTTACCTGCGGCTGGCCAAGGACATCCTCGCAGCCACCAAGCAGCTCCTCGAAGAGATCCCGAAGATCGAAGGTCTGCGTGTGCTGGGTAAGCCGAATATGGGGCTCATCGCCATCGCGTCCGATGCGATCGATGTGTTCCAGCTCTGCGACGAGCTCGGCGAGCGAGGTTGGTTCGTGGTACCGCAGCTCACGTTCGGCAACAGCCCGCGGAACATGCACCTGGCGGTGGAGGCGGCCAACGCCCACAAGGTGCCGGCGTTCCTGGAGGATCTGCGGGCATGCGTGCGCCTTTGCCGCGAGCGGCCTGCCGAGCCCCCGCCGGCGCCGGTACTGCAGATGGCCGGTTCCTTGACGCCCGAGGCGCTGAGGTCGAGCTACGCCGAGCTCATGAAGATGGTCGGCGCCGAGGGGGGCCTGCCGAAGCGTCGCGGGCCCATCAACCACATCATCGACGCGCTGCCGACGGAGACCAAAGAGGAGCTGCTCAAGCAGTTCCTCGGCGAGCTCTTCCAATGAGGGCAGTTGCAGCAGGGCGGTGGCCGCGGCTGGCCTACGCACGCATCAACCAGGAATCCAACGCCTTCTCGCCGTTGGCCACGACCCTTCGGGATTTCGAGCGTACACACCTGGTCGAGGGAGCGGCGCTGGAACGCACCACGCGGCCGCTCGCCTCGGAGGTGCCCGGTGTCACGCCTTGGGGGGAGCTGTCGGGTTTCTGCCACGCGCTGCGCAAGGAGGATGTCGAGCTCGTGCCGCTCCTGAGCGCTTGGGCCATGCCGAGCGGTCCCCTCACCGAAGAGACCTTCGCCGTCCTCCGCGACCGCCTCCTCGCCTCGCTGCGAGACGCCGGCCCTCTCGATGGGGTCTATCTCTGTCTGCACGGGTCGATGCGCGCTACGGGCGTCACCGATCCCGAGGGTGCGCTCATCGAGGCGGTGCGCGCTGAGATCGGGGACCGGCCGCTGGCGGTCAGCTACGACCTGCACGGGTTGATGACGAAGACGAAGGCGGAGGTCCCCGATCTCGTCACCGCGTACCGCACGAACCCACACCGCGATCTGCCCCAGGTTGGGATGCGCACGGCGCGCCTGCTGCTCCGCGCCGTCCGCGGGGAGATCTGTCCACGGACGGCGTGGCGGTCGCTGCCCATGGCGCTCGGGGGCGGCCTGACGATCGATTTTCTGCAGCCGATGCGGCGCATCTTCCGGCGCATGAAGGCGATGGAGAAGGATCCGCGGGTGCTCTCTCCAAGCTTGTTCATGGTGCACCCCTTC
>JALVDI010000097.1 GCA_027009115.1 Polyangiaceae bacterium
GCTCCCTCCCGAAGGGCTCACGATGCCAGCGGCCGTCGGCGGGGGCAAGGGGAGACCCCGACGAGGGAGCGCAGAAGCGAGCCGGCCATTCTCGCCGGAGCGGCCGGCTCACAGGCCTCGCACCCAAAGCATCCTCCTCCAAAGGCACTCCGCAGAGCGCGAGCTCCAGCGGCACCTCTGATACCCTCAGCGGCGGGCGCGACCCACCCGAGCCCCATGCATCGATCTCCTTGTTACGCCGCCGCCTTGCTCGCTCCGCTGCTCTTGGCATGCCCGGGCGATCTGAAGAACCCCGAGCGCTTTCCTCCGGGGCCGCTCCCTGACTGCGTCGGCGACATCGACGTCGTCGGCGAGATCTTCGCGAACCACTGCGGCACCGAAAGCTGCCACCAGGGGAGCGACCCCGCCGCGGGGCTCGACCTCCTCGGCGGCGACGCCTTCGATCAACTCGCGGACGTGCCTTCGACCCAGTGCGACGGACGCCTCCGGATCGATCGGGACGATGTTCGTTCGAGCTTCTTGCTCGACAAGCTGCGTGGGCCGGCGTTCATCCCACCCGGCTGCGGTGACCCGATGCCCTTCGCGTCACGGCTGGACGGCAACCAGATCGCCTGCGTCGAGCGCTGGGTGCTCGAAAACCTCCAGGCACGCCGCGACGGTGGGTCTCCGTCGAGGGACGCGGGCATCGGCGGGTCCGATGCGGATGTCGCGGGCGCGAGGGACGCGGGAATGGACACGGCAGGGACCGACGCCGGGGACGCGGGGGACGACGCCGCGACGGATCCATGCCAGCCCATCGCCGACGACCCGGGCTTCACACTCTGCGAGCGGAGCGCCGATCGGTGTGCCGGCGAGTTCCTCTCGATGCAGCAGTGCGCGGCATTCTGTGCAGCGGCCGGACTGAGCTGCGTCGAGTCCTACGAGAACGTGGGCGCCGGCGAGTGCATGTTCGACCCGAGGCTCCCCTTGGAGTGCGCGGACAGGGGCCACATGGCGGACTACTGCGTCTGTGGGAGGCTCTGATGCCGCTCCTGCGGGCGCTGCTCGGAGGCGTCCTCGCGGCGCTGCTGCTGGCGTCGTCGGCGCAGGCCCAGGTTCACCTTGGGCGGCTTCGCGGGCCCCGCGCGGCGCAGGTGCGCGCCGCGTTGCGCCGAGGGCTCGAGGGAGCCGGCCACACCCTCGCCGAAGAGACCACCCAGGCAGCGGCGACCGTCGAGGGTCGGGTGCTGCGACGTCGAGGGCGCTGGCGAGCAGTCCTCGAGCTGAGAGCTACAGGGAGCACCGCCGAGACCAAGCGGGTGCGCGCCGCGGCCCGCACCCCACGAGCCCTCGGCGCCCGGCTCGCGCGGCGGGTCGTCGCTGCCCTGGCGGGCGCAGAGGAGGCGCGGGCAGGTGCAGCCCCGGCCGAGGAGCAGCGACGGGCCGTGGAGGACGCGCGGCGGGTGGTCGTCGGGACGTTCCGAGGTCGCGGCGCGCGGCAAGTACGCGAGGCGGTGGTTTCGACCTTCGCCTCCGAAGCGCGCGTGGCGCTCGTGCCCCGGGCCGAGCTCGAGGCGAGCGGTGAGGACCTCGCCTCGGCGGCGGGCCTTCGGCGTGGGGCGGCCCCGCTCGGCGTCTCCGCCTACCTGACCGGGACGGTGATCCGTCGTGGCTCGCGGTGGAGTGCTCGTGTCACCGTACGCAGCGCCTCCGATGGGTCCGTCGTCGAGGAGGTGCCGTTCCGCGGGCGGACGCTCCGCGCGCTCGTCGGGGTCGTCCGTCGCCGCGGCTGGGAGCGGCTGGGCGCCGCCGTGCTGCGGACCGCCCCTGCGGCCTCGGGAGCCGAGCTCGGGTCCGAGCAGGAGGGCGGGGCCGTGGTGAACGGGGCCGTGGGCGTGCCCATCGACGACCCCATCGAGCCCGCCCAGTCCGTCGAGTCCGCCCAGTCCGCCCAGTCCGTCGAGTCCGCCCAGTCCGTCGAGTCCGCCGTGCCAGGCCGGCCCAACACCCTCGACCTCGCTCTCGTCGCGCACCCTTTCTCGCGGCGCCTGCGGTACAACGACGACCTCTACGGGCTGCTGCGCGAGTACACCCTCCCCTTCGGACCGGCGGTCCGCCTCGCGGTGCGCTGGTATCCCGGCGCCCTCGCCACCGCCGGCTGGGGCGCGCACCTCGGCGTCGACCTCCGCTGGGAGCAGGCCTTCGCCATCGACTCCAAGCGCGCCGACGGCGAGGTGTTCCCAACGCGCTCTCGGGCTTGGTATCTCGGGCTGCGCGGGCGCGTGCCTCTAGGCCGTCACGAGGTGTCCGTGGGCGTGGGCTACGGCCGGCACTCCTTCGTCATCGATTCCGCCGGTCCCTCCCAACCCGGTCGGCTCAACATCCCGCAGGTGCCCGGCGTCGACTACCGGGGACTGTGGTTCCAGGCCGAAGCCCGTCTCGCGCCCATCGCCGGCCTGCGGGTCGTCCTCCACGGCGCGACGGCCGTGCTCTTTGACCTCGGCGGCATCGGCTCGGATCTCTGGTTTCCGCGCGCGAAGGCCGGCGGGATCGATGCAGGCATCCTCCTCGGCTGGGAGACCCCGGCAGGGGTTGAGCTCCGCCTCGGCTGGGACGTCCGCCGCTACTTCTATCGCTTCGATCCCGAAGTGGGCGACCCGTTCATCGCCGGTGGCGCCGTCGACCAGTACTTCGGCTATACCCTCGGCCTCGCCTACCGCCTCTGAGCGCCCGCGCTCCGAACCTCCCCGTGCGCCGCACACCCGGGAGCCCGCTCCTGCGCGCCCGCATCGCACCTCGCGTGCTCCTTCGCCACGAGCAACCCGAGAGCTTCCACAGCGGCGTCCGGCACACCACCCGCGGCGCGCAAGCGTTGGCCCCGGCGCGCAAGCGCAAGCGTGGGCGCACCCTGGTCCCGGCTGCCTCGCCGCCGCGGTGGGCCAGCCCCTTTGTCTCAAAGACTGCCGGGACAGGCCCACTCTCGTCGTGTCCGGGCCACATTCGATCGCGAAGCGTCAGTCCAACAGCAGCGTCAACGACGCGCGGAACGCTGCGCTGATGGGGCCGCCGCTCCGTGCTGGCAGCGCGCCGAACATCCCCTCGAGCTGTCGCGCCTGAACCGTCGCGGTCAGCCCAGCGCTTCGAGAACCCGCCTCAGACGCTGATCGGCTTCGGTGACGACCGGCTCGAGGTTCGGGCTCTTGACCACGCCGAACATCGCCCGGGGGTTGACGATGGAGACGGTCACGCCACCGTCCCTCTCCTCGACCACGACGTTGCAGGGGAGCAGCAGCCCAATCCGAGGCTCCGCCTGGAGCGCCTGGTGAGCGAGCTTCGGGTTGCAGGCGCCGAGGATGAGGTAGGGTCGGAAGTCGACGTCGATCTTCTTCTTCAGGGTGGCCTGGACATCGATCTCCGTAAGCACGCCGAAGCCTTCGGCGGCGAGCGCCTCGGTGACACGGGCCCGGGCCTCGTCGAGGGACGCGCCGGGGAGCGTGGCTTCGTATCCGTAGGTCGTCGTTTCCATGGTTCCTCCTCGTCTGTCGTTGCGTTCAGTCTGTCGCGCTGTCCGTCCCGGCGTTTCTCATCGGAGACCCACCCATGTTCCTAGGACACCCTACCGCGGTAGGGTATCTATTAACCACGCCATCCCTGGGCACAAGGGCCGACGCCCCCCTCGGATCCGTCTAGTGCGGAGTCTCATACATGCAAACCGATCGTCCCGTCCGCCCTTGACCCGGCTACCGCGAGGTTCTAGGAAGGTCCACGATACCCCATACGGGGTATTGTGCACGCCAAGGGAACACCAAGGGAGGATGGGTCCCCATGATGAACCCGGAGACGAAGAAGAAGCTCGAAGCTCGCCTGGGGCGGGTCGCCGGTCAGGTCTCGGGCATTCAGCGGATGCTGGAAGAGGATCGCTACTGCGTGGATGTGCTCACGCAGATCGCGGCGGCGCGCGCGGCGCTCGCAAAGGTGGGGCAAATCCTGCTCGAGTCACACATTCAGACCTGCGTCATCGCCGCTTTCGAGAGCGACGACGAAGAGCAGCGGGCGGAGAAGATCGCCGAGCTCATCCGGGTCTTCGAGAAGAACTGCAACTGTTGAGGGGAAGACCATGAGCGAGCATCCAGGCTGCTGCCATCACGGCAAGACGTCGCGCGCAGGATCGGAGGGCGACGTTCCGGACGAGGACTCCCTTCGAGATCCCGTCTGCGGAATGAAGGTGACCGCCGAGAGCACGCACCGCTTCGAGCACGACGGGCAGACCTACTTCTTCTGCGCGGCGCGCTGCCGCGAGAAGTTCGCGGCGGACCCGCAGCGCTACCTCGACCGGAGCGACCATGCGCCGACGCCCGCACCCCCGGGGACGGTGTTCACCTGCCCGATGCACCCGGAGGTCGAGCAGGTCGGTCCAGGGGACTGCCCGAAGTGTGGCATGGCCCTCGAACCCAAGGGAGTACCGGCCCTCGCGACGAAAACCGAGTGGACCTGTCCGATGCACCCGGAGATCGTCCGAGACGAGCCGGGGGACTGCCCGATCTGCGGCATGGCGCTGGAGCCGCGCACGGTGACCCTCGACGTCGACGAGGACAACCCGGAGCTGCGGGACATGACCCGCCGCTTCGGGTTCGCTGCGGCGCTCTCACTGCCGCTCGTCGCCATCGTGATGATCGACATGCTCCCGAGCCGTCCCATCTCGAGCCTGCTGCCCGGTCGAACGCGTGCTTTCGTCGAGATGGCGCTGGCGACGCCCGTCTGTCTCTACTCGGCTTGGCCCTTCTACGTGCGCGCCGTTCGCTCGGTGAAGAACATGAGCCTCAACATGTTCACGCTCATCGGCCTGGGGGTGAGCGTGGCGTACGTCTACAGCGTCGTCGCGACGCTCTTTCCGCACGTCTTCCCCGAGTCGTTTCGCGGCGAGGGAGGCGAGGTCGCGGTGTACTTCGAGGCGGCGGCGACGATCGTCACACTGATCCTCTTGGGGCAGGTGCTCGAGCTCAAAGCCCGCAGCCAGACCGGCGCGGCCATCAAGAAACTGCTCGGCATGGCCGCGACAAGCGCGCGCCGCATCGAGGACGACGGTCAGGAGCGGG
>JALVDI010000098.1 GCA_027009115.1 Polyangiaceae bacterium
TGATCCTCCAACTCCTCAAGCACCCGCTGACGGACATCGGCTTGCAGAAGTTCCTCCAGGACGCCGCCAAGACCCCCAAACCATGAGGCGCCTGACCCTGATGGCGCTCCTGTGGTTGGTCGCCCTGGGGACCGCACGCGCGGACGGCCCCTGGCGCCCTTCGGGGACCATGAGCGCACTGCTGCCCATCGACGTCGAAGACGGCGGTGTGGGCGGAGGCTTGCTCCTGGATCTCTGGCAGCCCGTGGGCGCGTTCCACTTCGGTTTTGCCGCGGGCCTGATGGCCCTCAGCAGCCACGACCCGAGCGCCAGCGCCATCGTCACACCGCTGGCCGCTTCCGTCGGGATCGGGACGACACCACGCCCCGTCGGCCTTCGTGCCTACGTGCGCGCCGGCGTGTGGGGCGGAGCCACCAACAGCGGCCTGAGGGGCGGTGCGCTCGTCTGTGGCGGCGTCGCCCTCGACGTTCGGCTCGACGAGGTGCTCGCCCTGGGAATCGCCGCCGAAGCATGGCGCTCCTGGGGCTCCTGGGACCGCCTGACGATCGCGCCCTCGCTGAGCCTGGTGTGGCGCCTCTGAGGCAACCATGAGCGAGGACTGGCGCCTGCCGCGCACGCGCATCGAGCTCCTCGGGGATCTCACGCCCCCGCAACCCGATGGCTTCCTTCGCCTGTGCCGGCGGCGCCTGAGGAACCGCTACGAAGACGGGACGACGAGCGCATCCTACGTCTACGACAGCGTCGAGCGCCGCGCCCTCGACGCCGTGGTGCTGGTGCTGCACACCGCCGACGGCCGCGTCTGTCTGCGCTCGTCCCTGCGCCCTCCCCTGGCGTTTCGCCGCCTGCTCCCAGTGCCCCGGGACCCGAACCCGGGGTGCGTGCTGTGGGAGCTGCCGGCCGGGCTCGTGGAACCGAGCGAGAGCGGCGACGACGGCATCCGCGCTTGCGCCGCGCGCGAGACCCTGGAAGAGACGGGCCTCCGAGTCCCACCGGGGGCTTTCCGACCGCTCGGCCCCCCCGTCTTCCTGAGCCCCGGGGTGCTCGCCGAGCGGCTCTACTATCTGGCCGCACAGGTGCAGGCCGAAGCCCGAGGCAAACCCACCGAAGACGGAAGCCCCGTCGAGGCGCGAGGCGAGGTACGCTTCGTGACCGTGAAGGCGGCCCTAGAGGCGTGCGACGCCGGTCGCATCGGCGACGCCAAGAGCGAGATCGGTATCCGCCGCCTGGTCCGCGAGAGACGATGAGGCGCGTCGAGAGAGTCCTGGTCGTGTACAAGAGGACGGCGCTGGAGCGCTTCGACCCGGAGGATCCGCGCTTCAAGCGACTCCTCGAGACGCAGGATGCCTCCGTGGCCTCGCTGCGCTCTGCCCACGAAGCGCACCTCGAAACGATCGAACGTGCCCGCGCCGCGCTCGTGGAGCTCGGCGTCGAGGCCACCTTCCGCCATCACCACGACCCACAGGGCGAGCGCTGGGACATGGTCGTCACCCTTGGGGGCGATGGGACCTTGCTGTGGACCTCGCACACGGTCGACGCGCAGACGCCCATGGTGGCGATCAACAGCGACCCGAACACGAGCGTCGGCTACTTTTGTGCGGGGGACCGCGACGACGTGGAAGACACCTTGCGCGCCGCGATTCGTGGCGAGCTGCGTCCCACTCGCCTGACGCGCATGCGGGTGCGGGTGGACGGCGAGACAGTGCACACGCGCATCCTCAACGACGCGCTCTTTTGCCACCCAAACCCCGCGGCCACGACCCGCTTCATCATCCGTCACCGCGACATCGAGGAGTCCCACACCTGCAGCGGCATCTGGGTCGGCCCGGCGGCGGGCTCGACGGCAGCGCAGCGCAGCGCCGGCGGCCGGGTGCTGCCCATCGGCTCGCGGAAACTCCAGTGGGTAGTGCGCGAGGTCTACCAGCCCCGCGACGTGAAACTACAGTTGGTCAAAGGCCTCGTGGCCCCCGACGAAACCCTGACCCTGAAGAGCAAGATGCCCGAAGGGCGGCTCTACTTCGACGGCGCCCAGAAAATCGTCCACGTCGCGATCGGCGCCGAAATCGTGATGCAGCGGAGCGACGAAACGCTGACGCTCCTGGGCCTTCGGTCCCGCGGGCGCTGACAGCCGAAGGGTCCGCCCGCTCCGCGCCTCCCGCCTCGCACCCGAGCACACCCCTGGGCACAGCGCGCCTGAACAATCCACGCCCGAGCGCTTCACGGCGTATCGTCGCGGCCGATCCATCGCGGTCCGCACAGGGGCGGACTGTCAGGGATCGGCGTAGGTGATGGGGCCGCGCATCGACGCGGTGTGAATGGAGCAGCGGTAGGCGTCGACGCCCGCCTCGAAGCTCGCCGACACGGTGAACGCGGAGATCGTGCCGTCGTCGGTCCAGTCGATGTCCGCGTCCCCCTCCAGAGCGCCCGCGGCGTCCTGGGAAAGCTGCACCACGTCGTCGGCGGGAACGCCGACCGAAGCGCCGTCGGCGATCAGCTCGAAGGGGTGCGGGCCCGGAGTGAGGTTGACCACTCGGTAGCGATACCCGCGCAGGAGAGCGACCGCCGGGTCCGCTCCACTGGGTAGGGAGAGGGTGCTCGGACGTCCAGCGAACCGGTAGTTGGAGCCGTCGCCGCTCACGGTCAGCTCGGCGGCCGGCGTGCCGGCGGGGACGGTGGCGACCGCCGCGACGACCACCGGCGCGCCCATCCGCGTCGCAGGTAGATCGACGCCTGGCTCATAGGTGCCGGCGACACCCGCGTCGAAGTGGAGCATGGCGTGGAGCGTCTCGGCGTCCGCAACCGGCCGGTCGAGCTCGACCTCCACGTCGGTGGAGACGCCCGCCGGGATCGGCGCCAGCCCGAGGATCGGACCCGGCGCGCCAGCCATGTCTTCATGGATGATGACGAAGCCGTCCACGGGGCTCTCGACCCGCGGCACGCTCACGACCGTACTGAGATCGTCGAGGGTGGGCGGCGGCAGCGACACCGCGCACACCGTCGTGTGCATACAGGCCCCGTCCCCACCGCAAACGTCCATCGTGCAGGCGTCGCCGTCGTCGCAGTCGGCTGGGCTGGAACAGCCCGCGTCACCGCTGGCGTCCACCGACGCGTCGGCGCCCGCGTCCACTGTGGCGTCGCCCATCGCTGCATCGCTTCCGCCGTCCACCGACGCATCGCTTCCGCCGTCCACCGACGCATCGCTTCCGCCGTCCACCGACGCATCGCTTCCGCCGTCCACCGACGCATCGCTTCCGCTGTCCACCGACGCATCGCTTCCGCTGTCCACCGACGCGTCGCTTCCGCCATCGACGATGCGGCTACGATCGAAATCGACGACGAGCTCGCAGCCGGCCGCGAGCAGCAAAACCAAGGGGAGACTCGGGCGCATGAAACCTCGCAGCGTCATCAGAAGCGGAGCTCCGCGGTGACCCCGCCGGCGCGGGGGGCAAGCACGGGAGCGACGCGTAGTGTCGCGTTCGCGTCCTGGGTGTCGTCGTCCTCGTCGGTGAGAAAGAGGACGACGGCGGTGATGGCCGAAACCGCCGCGAGCCCGAAGAGGACGTCGGCGAAGAGCGCGAAACGCTCACCCTGGTCAGCGGTCTTTTCCCGCGGATCGTCGTCGAACTCGGCCTCCCGCGAAAGGCTCATGAAACCCAGCACGGTGCCGCCGATGAGGGACGCCGCCGCCAACCCGGAGGTCGCCCAGACTGCCCCGCTCGGGCCCTCGGCGGCACTCGCGGCGGCCTCGGGGGCGTCCACCTCCGCTTCGGGGATAGGGGCGCCCTCGCCTTCCAGGCCTTCGCCGCCCGAAGCGACGGTCTGCTCCGCCAAGGTCAGGGCGAGCTCCTGACGGCCCCCCGGGGCGAGTTCGATCGTCTGCTCCTGTGCGGCGTGGCCCTCGGCGGTCAGCGCGACGCGGTGACTCCCGGGCGCAAGCTCCAGCTCCGCGGGCGTCACCCCACGCTCTTCGCCGTCGACGAGGAGCGTCGCACCGGACGGCTCGGTGCGCACGACGAGGGTCCCCGGCATGGCGCGGAGCTGCTCCAGACGCGCCTCGATGTCGGCGCGATCCGGCGCCGAGGGGCGCTCGGCCAAGTAACGCTCGAGGGCCTCGATCGCGCCGGCGATGTCCCCGGCGCCGCGGCGCGACTGGGCGATGCCGAGCAGAACCACCGGGTTCGGGATCAGCGAATACGCCTCCTCAAAGGCTGCGACCGAGTCCTCGTAGCGACCTTCGCGATAGAGCGCCTGACCCCGACTGTAGGCCTCCCGGGCCGCCTGCCGCTGCTCGTCCGTCGGCTCCGGCGTGCTCTGGGCGAGGGATGGTCGAGGGATCAGCAGCGCAAGCGAGAGCGCGACGGGAACGATGGCAGAACGCATGAGCTTCCTCCCCGAGGGGCAATGGTCGAACCTAAGCGCGCGACGCAGCCGGCGTCAAACTCCGTGAGTGCCTCGCGGATGCGCCACCGGTCCCGCCCAGTCTACGACTCGATCGACGATCGCTGTTGAGATGGGCCCTAGAGCACGGATCAAGTTCTGAGCAACTCAGCCATAGCCCGCGTGACGGATGTAGTTACGGGCGTCGCGTGGAGTGATGGATGCGCAGGCGGCGTGGAAGGCTTGACGGAGGGCGTCGAGGAATCGTGCGGCGGCCTTGCGGACGAGGTGCTTCACCTTGGAAAAAGCGAGCTCGATGGGGTTGGTGTCGAGGCTGTAGGGCGGGACGAAGACGACGCGGCAGCGGCGGCGCCGGATGAAGTCGAGGACGTCTCGGTTCTTGTGCAGTCGCAGGTTGTCCGTAGCCGCTGCATGAGCCCCGTGTTCCGCTTGAGGACGGGGTCGCTCAGGTTTGGGGGATGGAGCTATCGAGAGCGGAGTGGGCTGAGCACGTCGAGCGGTGGCGTGTTAGCGGGGAAGAAGGCGTGCGATGATCCCGCAGGATGTCGAGGTGTTCGTGGCGCTCGAGCCGGTGAACATGCACCTGAGCTTCGACCGGCTCGCGGCACTCGTGAGCGAGTGGATGGGACGCTCGGCGCGCGACCCGGCGCTGTATGTCTTCCTCAACCGGC